>NZ_JCAFUM010000010.1:0-208834 GCF_059371335.1 Stenotrophomonas sp. YJH_SMC_6
GGAGGCTGGGCTGGTGGAATACATCCAGTACTACAACCAGGAGCGCATCAAACTGAAACTGAAAGGTCTGAGCCCGGTAGAGTACCGGGAGCGGGCCCAATCGGCCGCCTGACCCCGTCCAAGTCTCGGGGGTCACTTCAAGGACGGGTTTACGGCGTCCCCCGCCAACCCATCCTGGCCCGGCCCTTCTCGCAACCCCTGACCACCGACCAAGCGCCGTTGCTGTTGCTGTTGCTTCAAAACCAGCCTGCCGCAGGCAGCGCCGCAGCCGCCGCTGCAAGAAAACCTGAATACGTTCGGACACCGCACCTCAATCCCCCGCCCCAGCGGCCGATAACGGGGTTGTCACGGCGTATCCCGCCGCTGACCGGCTCGGCGCCGCCCGCCCGTTTCGACCTGGTCCTGCTCGATGAATCTCCTGCATCGCTGGCAACACTACTTCAGCAATCTCTCCGTCCGGCGCAAGCTCAACCTGCTGACGCTGCTCATCGCGCTCGGCGTGATCGCGCTCTCGGTGATCGCCGCCCGCATGCAGTACCTGGACCTCACCGAGACCCGCAAGACCGCGCTGAAGACCCAGGTCGAACTCAGCTACGGCATCCTCCAGCACTACCACCGCCTGGCCGGCACCGGCGAACTCAGCGAGGACGCCGCGAAGAGCGCCGCGTTGCAGGCCCTGGAAGTGATGCGTGCCGAGAACGATACGTACTACTTCAACATCTACGACACCGGCTACCGCCTGCTGATGCACCCGTTCCGCAAGGACCTGGTCGGCAAGGACATGAAGGACTTCCGTACTGACGACGGCGTGCGCATCTATTACGACCAGGTCGAAGCGGCCAAGGCCGGCGGTGGCTTCGTCAACTATCGATGGGCCAAGCCGGGCAGCAAGGGCGAGGTCGAGAAGGTCGCCTACGCCGGCCTGTTCGCGCCGTGGAACTGGGTGGTCAGCAGCGGCGTCTACATGGACGACGTGCAGCGGCAGGCGCTGGTGTTCACCGCCATCATGGCGATCTCCGGTGGTGTGCTGGTGCTGATCGTGCTGGCCCTGAGCTGGGTCATCGGCAACCGTATCGCGCGCCCGCTGAAGCAGGCTACCGCCGTCGCCGAAGGCATCGCCAATGGCAAGCTGGACAGCCATATCGGCCCGCAGCCGCATGACGAACCCGGTCGCCTGCTGGAGGCCATGTCCGGCATGCAGCAGCAGCTGCATGCGGTCATCGGCGGCCAGCGCGAAATGGCCCGCCGTCACGATGCCGGCGAACTGAGCTATCGCATCGACGCCAGTGTCTTCCCCGGCGAGTACGGGCTGATGGTGCAGGAGACCAACACCCTGGTCGGCAGCCATGTGCAGACCCTGCATGACGTGCTGGACGTGGTACAGCAGTACGCAGTCGGCGACCTGAGCCGCGACATCGCCCGCTACCCCGGCGAAAAGGCGGCGATGACCACCACCGTCGACACCGTCAAGGCCAACCTCGGCCGCATCAATGCCGAGATCAAGCAGCTGGCCAGTGCCGCCGCCGCCGGCGACTTCAGCCAGCGCGGTGATGCGCAGCGCTTTGATCACGATTTCCGCCTGATGCTGGAAAACCTCAACGCAATGATGGCGGTCAGCGATGACAACCTCGGCAAGCTCTCGCAGTTGCTGTCGGCCATCGCCGAAGGCGACCTGACCGCACGCATGCACGGCGACTATCAGGGCGTGTTCGCACGCATGCGCGACGATGCCAACACCACCGTTACGCAGCTGACCCAGATCGTTGGCCAGATCCAGGCCAGTGCCTCCAGCATCACCCTCGCCGCTGGCGAGATCGCGTCCGGCAACAGCGACCTGTCGCGCCGTACCGAGCAGCAGGCCGCCAACCTGGAAGAGACCGCCGCCTCGATGGAGGAACTGACCTCCACCGTGCGCCAGAACGCCGAGCACGCCCGGCAGGCCAACCAGCTCGCCATCGGCGCGCACGGTGTCGCTTCGCAGGGCGGCGAGGTGGTCGGCCAGGTGGTCACCACCATGTCGGCCATCGAAGCCTCGTCGAAGAAGATCGCCGAGATCATCTCCGTCATCGACGGCATCGCGTTCCAGACCAACATCCTGGCGCTGAACGCCGCAGTGGAAGCCGCGCGTGCCGGCGAGCAGGGCCGTGGTTTCGCCGTGGTCGCCAGCGAAGTGCGTACGCTCGCCCAGCGTTCGGCTGCGGCGGCCAAGGAGATCAAGGGCCTGATCGATGATTCGGTCGGCAAGGTCGCCGAAGGCTCCAGCCTGGTGCATCAGGCCGGCAGCACCATGGGCGAGATCGTCGCCTCGGTGCAGCGCGTGACCGACATCATGGCCGAGATCTCCGCCGCCTCGCAGGAACAGTCGGCCGGCATCGAGCAGGTCAACCAGACCGTGGTGCAGATGGACGAGACCACCCAGCAGAATGCTGCACTGGTGGAAGAAGCCACCGCCGCCGCACGTGCGATGGAAGACCAGGCCGCGCAGCTGGCCGACGCCGTGGCGATCTTCCGCCTCGACAACCAGGTCTCGGCCGCGGTGAAGGCTGTCGCCGAACGCGTGGAACCGGCGCGCATCACCACCGTGGCACGTCCGCAGCCGACCAGCACGCCCACGCCGGTACGTCGCAGCAGCAACGCCAGCACCTTCGCCGCCAGCGACAGCGACTGGCAGGAATTCTGAGACCCACCCGCGGCGGCTTCGGCCGCCGCCTCTGCCGATGGACACGTCCCCCGTGCAAAGTCCTACTCCCATCGTCACCGGCCCGCGCGAGTTCGAGTTCGCCGACCGTGATTTCCGCCGCGTCTGCGACCTGATCTACCAGCGCGTGGGCATCGCCCTCGCACCGGCCAAGCGCGACATGGTCTATGGCCGCCTGTCGCGCCGCCTGCGCACGCTGGGCATGCGCAGCTTCCAGCAGTACCTGGACCATCTTGAGCAGGAAGACGGTGACGAGTGGCAGGCCTTCACCAACGCACTGACCACCAACCTGACCTCGTTCTTCCGCGAGCCGCACCACTTCGACAAGCTGCGCGAAGAACTGCAGCAGCGTTCCAGCCGTTCGCCGCTGCTGCTGTGGTCGTGCGCGGCGTCCACCGGTGAGGAACCCTATTCGATGGCGATCACCGCCTGCGAAGCCTTCGGTACGCTGAAGCCGCCGGTGCGCATCGTCGCTACCGACGTCGATACCCAGGTACTGGCCACCGCCGACCGCGGCGTCTACAACATCGACCGTGTCGCCAATCTCGACCCGGACCTGCGCCGCCGCTACTTCCAGCGTGGCAGCGGTCCCAACGAGGGTCAGTGCCGCGTGCTGCCGGCGCTGCGCGAGCTGATCGAGTTCCGTCCGCTGAACCTGCTCGCCCCGCGCTATGACGTCGGCGGCCCGTTCGACGCGCTGTTCTGCCGCAATGTGATGATCTACTTCGACAAGCCGACCCAGCGCGCCATCCTCGGCCGCCTGGTGCAGCACCTGGCCGACGATGGCCTGCTCTACACCGGACACTCGGAGAACTACCTGCATGCCGCCGACCTGATCCAGCCCTGCGGGCGCACCCTGTACCGCCGCGCGGCAAAGGCCGGCGCATGAACGCCTCACTGCGTACCGACGACGTGATGCGCTACCAGGATGCACGCTTCCAGACCCTTGCCGCCAAGCTGCTGCCCACCCAGTACCTGGTGGTCGATGACACCACCGCGCTGACCACCACCCTGGGTTCGTGCGTGGCCGCCTGCCTGCGCGACCCGGTGCTGAAGATCGGCGGCATGAACCACTTTCTGCTGCCCGAGGGCAACGCCGGCGACGGCGCGCCCGCGCGTTACGGCAGCTATGCGATGGAACTGCTGATCAACGACATGCTCAAGCGCGGCGCGCACCGCAAGCGCATCGAGGCCAAGGTGTTCGGCGGCGCCAACGTACTGAAGGGCTTCACCAGCAATCCGGTCGGTACCCGTAACGCCGAGTTCGTGCGCCAGTACCTGCAGGCCGAGCATATTCCGATCATCGCCGAGGACCTGTGCGGCATCCATCCGCGCAAGATCTGGTTCTTCGCCGACACCGGCCGCGTGGTGGTGCAGCGCCTGCCGCATGCCCACGAAGCCGAAGTGGCTGCCACCGAATCGGCAGTGCGTGCGCGCCTGTCCAAGGCCCCGGTCACCGGTGGCGTGGAGTTGTTCGAATGACCCTGACCGGCAACGCCCCCTGCCGGGTCCTGATCGTCGACGACTCCGCCGTCGTGCGCCAGATGCTCACGGAAATCCTGTCCAGCGATCCGGCCATCGACGTGGTCGGCACCGCTGCCGACCCGCTGCTGGCGCGCGAGAAGATCAAGCGCCTGGCCCCGGACGTGATCACGCTGGACGTGGAAATGCCACGCATGGACGGCCTCGCCTTCCTGGAAAACCTGATGCGGCTGCATCCACTGCCTGTGGTGATGATTTCCTCGTTGACCGAGCGCGGCGCCGATACCACGCTGCAGGCACTGGCACTGGGCGCCGTGGACTTCGTCTCCAAACCCAAGCTGGACGTCGCACGCGGCCTGCAGGGCTACGCCGACGAGATCATCGCCAAGGTGAAGATGGCGGCGCGCTCGCGGGTGCGCCCGCTGGTGCGTGCTGCCGCTCCGAAACTCCTGCTGGAAGCAGCTCCTGCAATGCGCCCGGCTGCACCGCATTTCCGCACCACCGACCGCCTGATCGCGATTGGTTCTTCGGCCGGCGGCACCGAGGCGCTGCGCGTGGTGCTGGAAGGCATGCCGGCCGATGCGCCTGCCGTGGTGATGACCCAGCACCTGCCTGCCAGCTTCAGCAGCGCCTTCGCCGAACGCCTGGACCGGCATTCCGCGATGGCCGTGCGTGAGGCCAGCGACGGCGAGGCAGTGCTGCCTGGCCATGCTTACCTGCCACCGGGCGGCAAGCACCTGCGGATCATCCGCGACGGTGCGCGCTGGCGCTGCCGCGTCGATGATGGCCCTGCAGTGAACCGTCACAAGCCCGCGGTGGACGTGCTGTTCCGTTCGGTCGCGCAGAGCGCGGGCGGCAACGCCATCGGCGCCATCCTCACCGGCATGGGTGACGATGGCGCGCGCGGCCTGCTGGAAATGCGCCAGGCCGGCGCGCCGACGCTGGTCCAGGATGAAGCCACCAGCGTGGTCTGGGGCATGCCCGGCGCTGCCTTCAAACTAGGAGCGGCCGAAGAACAGGTGCCATTGGAACGGATCGCCGAACGACTCTTGACGCTCGCCCGCGGCTGATCGTCCGCGGCATCGCACCGCCTGATTCCCTCTTTCAGATGCCGGCCCCGGAAGGGCCGGCACGGCTGTCGTGTTTTCCAAGGAGTTTGACCATGGCCCTGCGTCTCTTCCGTTACCAACCGTCACTGCTGGCGGCCGCTCTGCTGGCTCCGCTGGCAGCTACCGCTGCCGGCGTGCCGGCACCGCCGCAGGCCACCCCGGGCCTTCCCCTCGCCCCCGTCGCAAAGGGCACCGCCTGGACCGATCGCGTCCACATCCAGAGTGGTCCGGATACCGCATCGAAGCGCCTCCACGCACCCGACGTGGCGTTGCGCATCGTCACCCCCGATGACAGCGAGTCGCTCACGCCAAAGGGCCTCGCACTGCTCTTCAGCGGCAATGAGCCGGACTACTTCCGGCGCAACACCCTGCCCGGCAGCATCGTCGAGAGCCAGGCCAGCCCCGCCATCACGCTGATGCCCAACGTAGCCAGGGCGCTGGTGGGTGGCTACTTCAGCTATGCGCCCGACGCGCTGCCCAACCAGAGCAGCACCCTGCGTTTCAGTGCAGACACCTGGGCACTGGTGCACCAGGGCAACACGCGGAAGGATCCCCTTTACCGCCTCAACCACGTCAGCACCATCGAGCAACGCCGTGCCGATGGCACCCTGGCTGAAATCATCAGATGCAGTGACAGCGACGACCGGGCGACCCTGGGCGAGTGGCAGGCCAATGACTACGCCAGGCTCAAGATTGCCGCCCAGGTGATCACGATGAAGTGCACCGAGCAGCTCATCAAGCGGATACCGGCGATGTACCCTCGCCCGCTTGCTGCTGAAGATCTCACGGCCTACGCAGGCGGTGCCGTGCCGCCGGCACGGGTGCGCATCTATGCCAGCCTGGGGCGGACCACCACCCTGTACACCGACGCCGCCTGCCGCGAGGACTACCGCGACAGGATCGACGTCAAGTACAACAACGCCGGTGACAAGGGCGTGCTCGGCATCCCCGCCACGGAAACCCTGCGCAGCAAGGAGAACGAGCGGTTCTCCATGCTCAGCTACCAGGAGTACGAAGTCGCCGGCGGCAAGCCGCTGATCGTCGAAGCGCGCTTCGACGCATCAAGCCGCATGTACTGCGACGGGCAGTTGTCGGGTCAGTTCGTGGCCAGGCCCGGACAGGACTACGAAGTGGAAATGGAAGTGGCCGACAAGATGTGCCGCCTGCATCTGCGCCAGGTACACGCCGATGGCAGCACGACGCCACAGGTCGCGCGCAAGACCCCCAGCACCTGTGAGGGCACGCGTGCGCCGGTGCGCGTTGAACCGCGGCAGGACATGCAGGTCCTGCTGTTCAGCCCAGGCCAGCTGCAGATCCAGGATGCCCGCCAGGGCAGCGCACCGGAACGGTTGACCGACGACGCGGGCAGCACCGAGGCACTGCGGAAGATGCTGCAGCAGGCCAGCAGCAACCCCGGCACACGCCTGTGCGTGGTGGTACCGGCTACCGATTACAGCAGCGCCCTTCACGATGCCGTGCGCGAACGCGTACTGGACGCACCGCAGGTATTGCCCAGCCTGTGGGAAGAGGCGGCCACGGTGAACAGGCGCCGCAGTGCCGCCGCCGATGCTCCGGTCGACATCGCCGCTGCGATCGCCCATTGCAATGCGTTCCCGATCAGGGAGTTCGCGCCGCGCTGAGCAATCGCTCCCCTACCTTCGGCGTTCGCCGGGCATCAACCACCGGAGCGCACACAGCGCCTCATTTTCGTTTCCCCAAGGAGTACTACCGTGGCATTACGCCCAACCTGCCTCACCGCCGCGATCGCGGCCGCCCTGCTGCTGGCGCCGTCGGCCTACGCCGACGACGAAGCACCCACCCCCACGCCTGCCGTGGATTCCGCGGTCACCAGCGGATCAACGCTCGATCCAGCAACGGATGCGGCGACGGCGCCAGACGCGACGCACGCCCCCACCGCGGCCGATCCGGCCATCGGGAATGTCACAGCCGCCGTGGCACCTCCTGTCGACTACAGCAGCCTGCAGCACATCAAGGTCACCTCCGGACTGGGTGCAGGCCCCAACGGCAATCGCGTGGGCGATCACGTGCTGCGACTGGTGATGCGTGCCGACACCGCTGCCGTCACCGCGGCCAAGGTCGGCCTGTCTGCTCTGGCGTTCGTCACTGGCGTGGGTGACATCGGTACCAGCAACAGCTTCAGCAAGAACAACGTCCGTGGCGAGGACATCCACTCTGTGCCCAGCCCGGCCTTCGGCGCATTGCCCGGCATGATCCGCGAGCAGCTGGCACTCTATTTCGCGGCCCACCCCGGCGCCATTCCCAGCGACGAGCGCACCGTGGAAGCCAGCGCCGGCCAGTGGTCGCTGGTGTACCAGAAGCTCAGCGATGCAGAGACCCCCTACGAGCTGCGCCACGATGTAACCATCGGCTTCCCGGTGGTGCGCAAGCTGTTCCGCAGCGCCAGTGGCGGCCAGGGCGTGCACTGCAGGGACGAAGCACGGGTTGCCCCGCTGCAGGAATGGCAGGCAGACGACTATGCGAAGGCCAAGGTGGCGTCGCGTGAGTTCGCCGAGGCCTGCATCGCGCGTTTCGTGGCTGAGCTGCCCCGCCTGTTCCCCGACCATGGCGCTCTGCCGCAGCCTGCGGTGGAAGCCGAGCTTCCGGCGGAAACGCCGGCCGTGACCGAGGAAGCGGCGGCCGTTACCCAGGCCTGAACCTGGGTACGCCCCCAAACGAAGAACCCCCGGCTCTCACCGGGGGTTCTTCGTTTCAACGGCGTGCCGGCCAGCGGCCGGCACTACCGCATCAGGCAGCGACCGTGTTGGCCACGTCCTGGTATTCCTCGATCTGGTCGAAGTTCATGTAGCGGTAGATCTCCGCACCATTGGCGTTGATCACGCCGATGTCCGCCATGTACTCCTCCTTGGTCGGGATGCGGCCCAGACGCGAGCAGATCGCGGCCAGTTCGGCCGAACCCAGGTACACGTTGGTGTTGCGGCCCAGGCGGTTCGGGAAGTTGCGGGTCGAGGTCGACATCGCGGTGGAGCCTTCGCGGATCTGCGCCTGGTTGCCCATGCACAGCGAGCAGCCCGGCATTTCCATGCGGGCGCCGGTGGCGCCGAAGGTGCCGTACACGCCTTCCTTGGTCAGCTCCGAGGCGTCCATCTTGGTCGGCGGGGCCACCCACAGGCGGGTCGGCAGGTCACGCTTGCCTTCCAGCAGCTTGGCAGCGGCACGGAAGTGACCGATGTTGGTCATGCACGAACCGATGAACACTTCGTCGATCTTGGCGCCAGCGACTTCGGACAGGGTCTTCACGTCGTCCGGATCGTTCGGGCAGGCCACGATCGGCTCGTGGATGTCGGCCAGGTCGATCTCGATGACGGCGGCGTACTCGGCGTCGGCATCCGGCTCCAGCAGCTGCGGGTTGGCCAGCCACGCCTCCATCTTCTCGATGCGACGCTGCAGCGAACGCGGATCCTGGTAGCCCTCGGCAATCATCCACTTCAGCAGCGTGATGTTGCTGGTCAGGTACTCGATGATCGGTTCCTTGTTCAGGCGCACCGAGCAACCGGCCGCCGAACGCTCGGCCGAGGCGTCGGACAGTTCGAACGCCTGTTCGACCTTCAACTCCGGCAGGCCTTCGATTTCCAGGATGCGGCCGGAGAAGATGTTCTTCTTGCCAGCCTTGGCCACGGTCAGCAGGCCCGACTTGATCGCGTACAGCGGGATCGCGTTGACCAGGTCACGCAGGGTCACGCCCGGCTGCATCTTGCCCTTGAATCGCACCAGCACCGACTCCGGCATGTCCAGCGGCATCACGCCGGTGGCCGCAGCGAAGGCGACCAGGCCCGAACCGGCCGGGAACGAAATGCCCACCGGGAAGCGGGTGTGCGAGTCACCACCGGTACCCACGGTGTCCGGCAGCAGCATGCGGTTGAGCCAGCTGTGGATCACGCCGTCGCCCGGGCGCAGCGAAACGCCGCCACGGGTGGAGATGAACTCCGGCAGGGTGTGGTGGGTCTTCACGTCCACCGGCTTCGGGTAGGCGGCGGTGTGGCAGAACGACTGCATCACCAGATCGGCCGAGAAGCCCAGGCAGGCCAGGTCCTTCAGCTCGTCACGGGTCATCGGGCCGGTGGTGTCCTGCGAGCCGACCGAGGTCATCTTCGGTTCGCAGTAGGTGCCCGGGCGCATGCCCTGGCCTTCCGGCAGGCCACAGGCGCGGCCGACCATCTTCTGTGCCAGCGAGAAGCCCTTGCCGGTGTCGGCCGGCTGCACCGGCAGGCGGAACAGGTTGGTCGGGGCCAGGCCCAGCGCTTCGCGCGCCTTGCCGGTCAGGCCACGGCCGATGATCAGCGGAATGCGGCCACCGGCACGCACTTCGTCGAACAGCACTTCGGACTTGACCTGGAACTCGGCGATCACTTCACCGTTCTTCAGCGCCTTGCCTTCGTACGGACGCAGCTCGACCACATCGCCGTGCTCCATCTTCGACACGTCCAGCTCGATCGGCAGTGCGCCGGCATCCTCCATGGTGTTGTAGAAGATCGGGGCGATCTTCGAACCCAGGCAGACGCCACCGGCGCGCTTGTTCGGGATGAACGGAATGTCATCACCGGTCCACCACAGCACGCTGTTGGTGGCCGACTTGCGCGAGGAGCCGGTACCGACCACGTCGCCGACATAGGCAACCAGGTGGCCCTTGTCCTTCAGGTCGAGGATCTGCTGGATCGGGCCGCGCTTGCCGTCTTCTTCCGGGGTGAACGGCGCGTCGTCGCGCTTGTTCTTCAGCATCGCCAGGGCGTGCATCGGGATGTCCGGGCGGGTGGTCGCATCCGGTGCCGGCGACAGGTCGTCGGTGTTGGTCTCGCCAGGCACCTTGAACACGGTGACGGTCAGGCTCTGCGGCACTTCCGGGTTGCTGGTGAACCACTCGGCATCGGCCCAGCTCTGCAGCACGGCCTGGGCGTTGGCGTTGCCGGCCTTGGCCTTTTCCTGCACGTCGTGGAACGCGTCGAACACCAGCAGGGTCTTCTTCAGGCCATTGGCAGCAATGGTGCCGACGCTGGTGTCGTCCAGCAGCTGCACCAACGGCGCAACGTTGTAACCGCCGAGCATGGTGCCCAGAAGTTCGGTGGCGCGCTCGCGGCTGATCAGCGGGTTCTGCTCGCTGCCCAGCGCGATCGCGGCCAGGTACGAGGCCTTGACCTTGGCTGCGTCATCGACGCCGGCCGGCACGCGGTGGGTCAGCAGGTCGAGCAGGAACTCGGCCTCGCCCTGCGGCGGGTTCTTCAGCAGTTCAATGACATCGGCCGTCTGCTGCGCGCTCAGCGGCAGCGGCGGGATGCCAAGCGCAGCGCGCTCGGCGACGTGGTGGCGGTAGGCTTCCAACATGACAACTCCCGGGTAATGCGTAGGTTGAAATAACAAAGTGGGCTCAGGCTTGCGGCACGATCAGCTTCAGGCCCTTGAAGTAGTCGCGGTAAAACGTGTCGTTCCAGGTGATCAGGCCGTCGCACTGCAGCAGTGCGTGGGCGCCGACCATGAATTCGTCCAGGCTGCGGCGGCTGCCGCCGCGCTGGCGATGACGGCGGTGCATCTCGCCGGCGCGCAGTGCCGACTTGGCTTCCATCGGATTGAAATGCACACCCATCTCTTCCAGCGCTTCGAGCACTTCGGCACCGCCGCGCAGCGATGCGCAGACTTCGGCCAACGTCGCGCCACAGACCACCACGCGGCCACCGACCAGGCTCTGCCTGAGGATGGCTTCCACGGCATCGGCCTGCGGACCATTGCTGAGCAGCTCGACCAGCACCGGTGAATCGACGGCGATCATCACGGCTTACTCCTCGTCACGCACCGCGCGCACCGCCGCGTCGGACGATTCGAAGCCGTCCAGCGCGAACTTGCCGCGCGCCCGTGAAATGGCATCGTCAACACTCTTGCGCAGGATGATGCGGCTGCCGTCCAGCTCGACCTTCAGCAGCGTGCCCTTGGTCAGGCCGAGGGCATCACGCACCGCCTTGGGCAGGGTGATCTGTCCGCGTTCAGCAACGGTGGCTTCCATGGGGGTACGCCTCAAAAAGTATGCATGAATTATACATACTTGCAGTATCTGGAACAAACCCGGCCAATCCGTGACCGCGATCCTGCGCTGGTCGCATCCGGGGGTTAGACTGGCTCCGCAGCGACCTGCTGCGGCCCCGGGCTGGACGCACCGCGTGCCGCCCGCACCTACCCGCCATAAAAGGATGTTCCATGCGCGCCTTGACCCTTGCCCTGATGCTGGCTGCCCCGCTGGCCCTTTCGACGACCGCAGCCCACGCCAATCCGTTCGGCGCCTACACCACCGGCGTCGAGATCACCCAACAGCAGATGGACACCCTGGAAGTCGGCAAGACCAGCCAGGACCAGGTCCGTGAGAAGTTCGGCGCACCCGGCCGCCGCGAACAGCTGGGCGACACCCAGGTCTGGTACTACGACTACGTGAAGATCAAGACCTTCGGCAAGAACATCCAGGAAGCGACCGTCCTGGAATTCAACAAGCAGGGTGTGCTGACGGCCAAGTCCAAGAGCAATGCTGTTGGCAAGACCGGCAATCCGCTGCTGGATGCCGCCAACGGCAAGTAAGTCCTGCTCGACACGCACTTCCGGACGGGACGCCCATGGGCGTCCCGTCTGCGTTCGGGCCAGCGGGCGACGACCGCACGCGCTGACACGAAGGCTACACACACCGCTGTAACCTTGCGTTCCAAGCCAGCCGGGTCATTGCCGGGCGCTGGATCGCCGATACTGGGCAGGATCCGGGGCCGGAATGCCACCGGCGACCGCAAGCAGGCCCCTGCACGCACGGGCCAGAGCAAGCCATCCGCAAGAAGGAGTTACCCCGCATGAGCGATTCGTTCTCCACCCGCAGCCAGCTGAACGTCGGCGGCAAGACCTACGACTACTTCAGCCTGCCCACGCTGGGCCAGCGCTTCGATATCTCCCACCTGCCCTACTCGATGAAGATCCTGCTGGAGAACCTGCTCCGGCACGAGGACGGCGGCATCACCGTCGGCAAGGACCACATCGAAGCCGTGGCCCGCTGGAATCCGGCGGCAGAACCGGACACCGAGATCGCCTTCATGCCGGCGCGCGTGGTCCTGCAGGACTTCACCGGCGTACCCTGCGTGGTCGACCTGGCCGCGATGCGCGATGCGGTGGTCAAGCTCGGCGGCTCGCCGGAGCAGATCAACCCGCAGATTCCTTCCGAGCTGGTCATCGACCACTCGGTGCAGGTCGATGTGTTCGGCAAGCCGGACGCACTGGACCTCAACGGCAAGATCGAATTCCAGCGCAACCAGGAACGCTACGGCTTCCTGCGCTGGGGCCAGAAGGCCTTCGACAACTTCAAGGTGGTGCCGCCGAACACCGGCATCGTCCACCAGGTGAACCTGGAAAACCTCGCCCGCGTGGTGATGACCGCGGACAAGGATGGCAAGGCCGTGGCCTACCCCGATACCGTGTTCGGTACCGACAGCCACACCACGATGATCAACGGCATCGGCGTGCTGGGCTGGGGCGTGGGCGGCATCGAAGCGGAGGCCGCCATGCTCGGCCAGCCATCGTCCATGCTGATCCCGCAGGTGGTCGGCTTCAAGCTGACCGGCAAGCTGCCCGAGGGTGCCACCGCCACCGACCTGGTGCTGACCGTCACCCAGATGCTGCGCAAGCTGGGCGTGGTCGGCAAGTTCGTCGAGTTCTACGGTGACGGCCTGCAGCACCTGCCGCTGGCCGACCGCGCCACCATCGGCAACATGGCCCCGGAATACGGCGCCACCTGTGGCATCTTCCCGATCGACGCCGAGTCGCTGAACTACCTGCGCCTGTCCGGCCGCAGCGAAGAGCAGATCAACCTGGTCGAGGCCTACGCCAAGGCGCAGGGCCTGTGGCACGAGCCGGGCAGCCCGCACGCCCAGTACAGCACCACGCTGGAACTGGACATGGGCACGGTGAAGCCGTCGCTGGCCGGCCCGAAGCGCCCGCAGGACCGCGTGCTGCTGGAAGACGTGCAGAAGAACTACCGTGAAGCCCTGGTCGGCATGACCGCCAACCGTGACAAGCGCAGCGACGACGTCTCCTCGTTCGTCAACGAAGGCGGCGGCGCCGCGGTCGGCAACGAGCAGCTGGCCAAGGGCTTCGCCGACATCGAGATCGAAGGCCGCAAGGTCCGCCTGAAGGACGGCGCGGTGGTCATCGCTGCCATTACTTCGTGCACCAATACCTCCAACCCGGCGGTGATGATCGGCGCCGGCCTGCTGGCCCGCAATGCGGCCGCCAAGGGCCTGAACCGCCAGCCGTGGGTGAAGACCTCGCTCGGGCCGGGCTCGCGGGTGGTCACCGATTACCTGGAAAAGGCCGGCGTACTGAAGGAGCTGGAAAAGATCGGCTTCTACGTGGTCGGCTACGGCTGCACCACCTGCATCGGCAACTCCGGCCCGCTGCCGACCGAAGTCAGCGCCGGCATCGCCACCGGCGACCTGGTGGTCACCTCGGTGCTGTCGGGCAATCGCAACTTCGAGGGCCGCGTGCACCCCGAAGTGAAGATGAACTACCTGGCCAGCCCGCCGCTGGTGGTGGCCTACGCCATCGCCGGCACCACCGACATCGACCTGACCACCCAGCCGCTGGGTACCGGCAGCGATGGCCAGCCAGTGTTCCTGCGCGACATCTGGCCGAGCAACAAGGAAATCGGCGACGTCATCGCCGCCACCATCGGCCCGGAGATGTTCAAGCAGAACTACGCGGATGTGTTCAAGGGTGACACCCGCTGGAACACCATCGCCTCACCGGACGGCAACCTGTACGCGTGGAGCGATGCGTCCACCTACATCAAGAACCCGCCGTACTTCGATGGCATGACCATGCAGACCGGCAGCATCGACGACGTGCACGGCGCACGCGTGATGGGCCTGTTCGGCGATTCGATCACCACCGACCACATCTCCCCGGCCGGCAACATCAAGAAGGACTCGCCGGCAGGCCGCTTCCTGCAGGAGCGCGGCGTGCAGCCGGCCGACTTCAACAGCTACGGCAGCCGCCGCGGCAACGATGACGTGATGGTCCGCGGCACCTTCGCCAACATCCGCATCAAGAACCTGATGTTCGGTGGCGAGGAAGGCGGCAACACCCTGTACTACCCGGCCGGTGGCGGCCAGCCGGAAAAGCTGGCGATCTACGATGCGGCCATGAAGTACAAGGCCGACAAGGTGCCGCTGGTGGTGCTGGCCGGCAAGGAATACGGCACCGGTTCGTCGCGTGACTGGGCTGCCAAGGGCACCCTGCTGCTGGGGGTGAAGGCGGTCATCGCCGAAAG
This sequence comes from Stenotrophomonas sp. YJH_SMC_6, assembly GCF_059371335.1. NCBI lineage: Bacteria > Pseudomonadati > Pseudomonadota > Gammaproteobacteria > Lysobacterales > Lysobacteraceae > Stenotrophomonas > Stenotrophomonas sp. YJH_SMC_6. The sequence goes on from NZ_JCAFUM010000010.1 coordinate 14,612, forward strand.
CTTCGAGCGCATCCACCGCTCCAACCTGGTCGGCATGGGCGTGCTGCCGCTGCAGTTCCGCAACGGCGAGAACGCGCAGAGCCTGGGCCTGGACGGCTCGGAAGTGATCGACATCACCGGCCTGCAGGACGGTGCCAGCAAGCGCGCCACGGTCACCGCGACCAAGACCGACGGCACGAAGAAGACCTTCGAGGTGTCGGTGATGCTGCTGACCCCGAAGGAAGTCGAGTACTTCCGTCATGGTGGCCTGCTGCAGTACGTGCTGCGCCAGTTGGCCAGCAAGTAACGTTCCGCTCTCGGTAGAGTCGACTGCTGGTCGACTACCCAACAAAAGGGCCGGATCCTCGCGGATCCGGCCCTTCCTGTTTCTCTGCAGACAGGCATGGCCTGGCTCTACCGCATCTCCGGCGGCACCGGGATGGGCGCCAGGTGCGCGCTCAGCGGCGCGGCGCGTCCGGGTCGGTGCGCAGCGCCTTCAGCAGGCCCCACATGTAGAACGCCAGGGTGAACGAGAATGGCAGGCCGCACAGCACCACCGCCGTCTGCATTGCGCTGAAATTGCCGGCCAGCAGCAGCCCGACGCTGGCCACGGTGATGCCGACGGCCCAGAACACGCGCAGCCAGATCGGCGCGTCATGACCGTCTTCCACGCCATCGTCAACGCGACGGGTACACAGGTTGGCGATCATCAGCGTGCCCGAATCGACCGGGGTCAGGAACAGCACGAAGCCGATCACCACCGCGGCACCGGCCACGTACGGCGCGGCGGGCAGGTATTCCAGCAGCTTGAACAGCGTCATCGCCGCATCGTGCTGGGCCACGTCACCCAGGATCGCCTGGCCATGGTTGAGCACCAGGTCGATGGCGGTGTTGCCGAAGATCGACAGCCACGCCAGGGTGAAGCCGAGCGGGATCAGCAGCACGCCCATGATCACTTCGCGGATGGTGCGGCCACGCGAGATGCGTGCCACGAAAAGGCCGACGAACGGCGCCCAGGCGATCCACCAGGCCCAGTAGAACAGCGTCCACGAGCCCATCCACTCACGGCCCTTCGGGTCGTTGAGGTACATGTCGAAACTCTTGCGCACGAACGCACCGAGGTAATCGCCGGTGTTCTGGATCAGGCCATCGAACAGGTGCAGGGTCGGGCCGGTGACCAGCACGAACAGCAGCAGGCCGCACAGCAGGCGCACGTTGAGGTTGGACAACCAGGCAATGCCCTTCTCCACACCGGCGACCACGCCGATGGTGGCCACCACCATCATCACCAGCACGATCGCCACCAGCACCTGCGGCGTATCCGGGATGTGGAACAGGTAGACCAGGCCGGACTGCACCACCAGCGCGCCGATGCCGAGGTTGGTGACCATCGAGATCAGCGTGGCGAGGATGCCGAAGCCATCGACCATGTCGCCGATGCGACCATGGATGCGCTCACCGAAGATCGGGTACAGCGCCGAGCGCAGCGCCAGCGGCAGGTCACGGCGGTAGGCGAAATAGCCCAGTGCCACGCCGACCAGCGCATACAGCGCCCAGCCGTGCAGGCCCCAGTGCAGGAAGGTCAGCACCATCGCCTCGCGGCCGGCGGCCACGGTGCCGCCGGGTTGCCCGGGCGGATGCAGGAAGTGGTCCAGCGGCTCGTAGGCGCCGTAGTACAGCAGCGCGATGCCGATGCCGGCCGAGAACAGCATCGAGACCCAGGCGACGTAGCCGAAGGCCGGCGATTCCTCGTTGTGACCCAGGCGGATGCGGCCATACGGCGAGAACGCCAGCCACAGCACGAAGCCCAGGCACAGCACGATCAGCAGCATGTACCACCAGCCGAACGCGGCCGACACCTCGGCCTGCGCCCATTGCAGCCAGTGCTCGCTGCCTTCGGGATAGAGAACGGTGAGCAGCCCGAGGATGCCGATCGACACCGAGGAGCTGAAGAAGACAAAACGGTTCAAGCGCAGGGGCGAACGCTTGGGATGAGCCAGGGAAGACATGGGGTCGTCTCATCAAGTCCGAGGGAGCACATGGGCGGGGCCGGACCGGTAAACCGGGCCCATGGCGTGGGGCGCGAGCGCATCCTAGGGTTTATTGATTGAACGTTCAATCAATAAAAAGCATAATGGCGGGCAGCCCGATCCTTCGGGTCGCAATCCGTGGAGAGACAATGCCGAAGAAAGGCGTGGAACCGGTACGGCGCGAACAGCTGATCCGAGCCACTTTCCAGACCATCGACGAGATCGGCATGGCCGATGCGACCGTCGCCACCATCGCGAAGAAGGCAGGGCTGTCCAGCGGCATCGTCGCCCACTACTTCGGCGACAAGGACGGCCTGCTCAATGCTGCAATGCGGCAGATCCTGCGCGAGCTGAAGGACGCGGTCGCCCGCTACCGCGCCGACGCCAGCGACGACCCACGCGAGCAGCTGCGCGCCATCGTCGACGGCAACTTCGACGACAGCCAGATCAACGGCACCGCGATGCGCGTCTGGCTCACCTTCTGGGCCGCGAGCATGCACCAGCCGGAACTGGCCCGGCTGCAGCGCGCCAACGACCAGCGCCTGTTCTCCAACCTGTGCCACCAGTTCAACCGCCTGCTGCCCCACCCGCAGGCCCGCCTGGCCGCCCGCGGGCTGGCCGCGATGATCGATGGCCTGTGGCTGCGCGGCAGCCTGGTCGGCGGCCAGTTCAACGCCGAGAAGTCCCGGCGCATCGCTTACGGCTACATCGACTTCCAGTTGCAGGCTGTCGCGCTATAAGCGCTCCAGCACCCGCCCCCTTCCAAGGAGTACGCCCCATGACCACCCTGCCCGTCCAACAGCTCTACATCCACGGCCAGCGCGTCGATGCCACCAGCGGCAAGACCTTCAAGACCGTCAATCCGGCCACCGGTGAGGTGATCGCCGAAGTGCAGGTTGCCAGCCAGGCCGACGTCGAGCGTGCCGTGCAGAGCGCGTCCGAAGGCCAGAAGGTGTGGGCCGCGATGACCGCGATGGAGCGCTCGCGCATCCTGCGCCGCGCCGTTGAGATCCTGCGTGAGCGCAACGACGAGCTGGCCCACCTGGAAACCCTGGACACCGGCAAGGCGCTGGCCGAAACCACCACCGTGGACATCGTCACCGGCGCCGACGTGGTCGAGTACTACGCCGGCCTGGCCACCGCCATCGAAGGCATCCAGCTGCCGCTGCGCGAATCGAGCTTCTTCTACACCCGTCGCGAGCCGCTGGGCGTGGTCGCCGGCATCGGCGCCTGGAACTACCCGATCCAGATCGCCATGTGGAAGTCGGCCCCGGCGCTGGCTGCCGGCAACGCGATGGTGTTCAAGCCCTCCGAAGTGACCCCGCTGACCGCGATCCGGCTGGCCGAGATCTACACCGAAGCCGGCGTGCCGGCTGGCGTGTTCAACGTCGTGCAGGGCCCGGGCCGCGAGATCGGCCAGTGGCTGACCGAGCACCCGGTGATCGAGAAGATTTCCTTCACCGGCGGCGTCGCCACCGGCAAGAAGGTCATGGCCAGCGCCGCGTCCTCCTCACTGAAGGAAGTGACCATGGAGCTGGGCGGCAAGTCGCCGCTGGTGATCTGCGATGACGCCGACCTGGACCGCGCCGCCGACATCGCGGTGATGGCCAACTTCTTCAGCTCCGGCCAGGTCTGCACCAACGGCACCCGCGTGTTCGTGCCGCGCAGCATGCTCGCCGCGTTCGAGGCCGCCGTTGTCGAGCGCGTCAAGCGCATCCGCATCGGCGACCCGATGGCCGCCGAAACCAACTTCGGCCCGCTGACCAGCTTCCCGCACATGGAAAACGTGCTGCGCTACATCGAAAGCGGCAAGGCCGAAGGCGCCCGCCTGCTGACCGGCGGTGGCCGTGCCACCGAAGGCGCGCTGGCCAATGGCGCCTACGTTCTGCCGACCGTGTTCTCCGACTGCCGCGATGACATGACCATCGTCAAGGAAGAGATCTTCGGGCCGGTCATGAGCATCCTCGCCTACGACGACGAAGACGAAGTGGTGCGTCGCGCCAACGACACCACCTTCGGTCTGGCCGCCGGCGTGGTCAGCAAGGACATCAGCCGCGCCCACCGCATCATACACCGCCTGGAAGCCGGCATCTGCTGGATCAATACGTGGGGTGAGTCTCCGGCCGAAATGCCGGTCGGTGGCTACAAGGAATCCGGCGTCGGCCGCGAGAACGGCATTTCCACCCTCGGCCACTACACCCGCATCAAGTCGGTGCAGGTGGAACTGGGCGACTACGCCAGCGTGTTCTGACCGGCGCGCCCCGAGCGCGCACCCTCGTCCGGCCACCGCGCCGATCCGACATTCCGCCGGGACGCCTGCACGCAGCGCGCCCCGGCCTGCAGGAGACACCCATGAGCACCCACAACGAGTACGACTACATCATCATCGGCGCCGGTTCGGCCGGCAACGTGCTGGCTACCCGCCTCACCGAAGATGCCGATGTCAGCGTGCTGCTGCTGGAAGCCGGTGGCCCGGACTACCGGCTCGACTTCCGTACCCAGATGCCGGCGGCACTGGCCTTCCCGCTGCAGGGCAAGCGCTACAACTGGGCGTACAAGACCGATCCCGAGCCCTTCATGAACAACCGCCGCATGGACTGCGGCCGCGGCAAGGGCCTGGGCGGCTCGTCGCTGATCAACGGCATGTGCTACATCCGCGGCAACGCGATGGATTACGACAACTGGGCCAGCATGCCGGGCCTGGAAGACTGGACCTACCTGGACTGCCTGCCATACTTCCGCAAGGCGGAAACCCGTGACATCGGCCCCAATGACTACCACGGTGGCGACGGCCCGCTGCGCGTGACCACGCCGAAGGCCGGTAACAACGAGCTGTTCGCTGCGATGGTCGAAGCCGGCGTACAGGCCGGCTACCCGCGCACCGACGACCTCAACGGCTACCAGCAGGAAGGCTTCGGCCCGATGGACCGCACGGTGACCCCGAAGGGCCGTCGCTCCAGCACCGCCCGTGGTTACCTGGACCTGGCCAAGCCGCGCCCGAACCTGACCATCGTCACCCACGCGCTTACCGACCGCATCCTGTTCTCGGGCAAGCGTGCGGTGGGCGTGCAGTGGCTGCGCAACGACCAGCCGCAGCGTGCCACCGCGCGCCGCGAAGTACTGCTGTGTGGCGGCGCCATCGCCTCGCCGCAGATCCTGCAGCGTTCGGGCGTCGGCCCGGCCGACCTGCTGCGCAGCCTGGACATCGACCTGGTGCACCACCTGCCGGGCGTCGGCGCCAACCTGCAGGACCACCTGGAGATGTACCTGCAGTACGAGTGCAAGAAGCCGGTCTCGCTGGCACCGGCACTGAAGCTGTACAACCAGCCGGCCATCGGCGCCGAGTGGCTGTTCCTGGGCACCGGCATCGGCGCCAGCAACCAGTTCGAGGCCGGCGGCTTCATCCGCAGCGACGCCGAATTCGACTGGCCGAACCTGCAGTACCACTTCCTGCCGGTGGCGATCAATTACAACGGCTCCAACCCGATCAAGGCGCACAGCTTCCAGATGCACGTCGGTTCGATGCGCTCGCCCAGCCGCGGCCGCATCCACGTGCGTTCGAAGGATCCGCGCGAACATCCGAGCATCCTCTTCAACTACATGTCGCATGAGCAGGACTGGCGCGAGTTCCGCGCGGCGATCCGCATCACCCGCGAGATCTTCGCGCAGCCGGCGCTGGCACCGTACAGCGGCCGCGAGATTTCCCCGGGCAGCGCGCTGCAGACCGATGCGCAGATCGATGCGTTCGTCCGCGAACATGCCGAGACCGCCTACCACCCGTCGTGCTCGAACAAGATGGGCCACGCCGATGACCCGATGGCGGTGGTCGACGGCCAGGGCCGCGTGCACGGGCTGGAAGGCCTGCGCATCGTCGATGCCTCGATCATGCCGCAGGTGGTGACCGGCAACCTCAACGCGCCGACCATCATGATGGCCGAGAAGCTGGCCGACGTGATCCGCGGCCGCACCCCGCTGGCCCGCAGCACCGCGCCGTACTACAAGGCCAACGGTGCACCGGTGCGCAAGCAGGACTGACGCAAGCGCCCGGCTTGGCGACACGGTCGTGCCGGCCGCTGGCCGGCATCCACCGGAATCCCGATCGAGCGCAGACGCCGGCCAGCGGCCGGCACGACCAAGCAAAGAGGCCCTTCGGGGCCTCTTCGCGTTTTCCCTACGGCGGGGTATGCTGCAATGAACGGCCATTGTCGCTACGCTCAGGGCCGGAACCTAATACATCACGATTCCTGGAGGGGGAATATGAGTCTGGATCGTCCCTGGCTGCAGAGCTATCCGAAAGGCGTTCCCGCCGAAATCGACGTCAACGAGTTCCATTCGGTAGCTTCGGTCTTCGACGCTTCCGTCGCGAAATTCCGCGACCGTCCGGCCTACTCCAGCTTCGGCAAAGTGCTCACCTACGGTGAGACCGATGCGCTGGTCACCCAGTTCGCCGCCTACCTGCTGGGTGAGCTCAAGCTCAAGAAGGGTGACCGCGTCGCCCTGATGATGCCCAACTGCCTGCAGTACCCGGTGGCCACCTTCGGCGTGCTGCGCGCCGGACTGACCGTGGTCAACGTCAACCCGCTGTACACCGCGCGCGAACTCAAGCACCAGCTGGTCGACGCGGGCGTCAGTGCGCTGGTGGTGGTCGACAACTTCGGCGACACCGTCGAACAGGTCATCGCCGATACGCCGGTCAAGCACGTGGTCACCACCGGCCTGGGCGACCTGCTCGGCGCCAAGGGCGCGATCGTCAACTTCGTGCTGAAGTACGTCAAGAAGATGGTGCCCAACTACCACATCAAGGGCGCCGTCCGCTTCAGGCAGGCGCTCAAGCTGGGCAGCCGCCACGCGCTTCCGAAGGTCGAGATCGACCACGACGACATCGCTTTCCTGCAGTACACCGGCGGTACCACCGGCGTGGCCAAGGGCGCGATGCTGACCAACCGCAACCTGATCGCCAACATGCAGCAGGCGTCGGCGTGGCTGTCCACCTCGGGCATCGAGCCGGGCAAGGAAGTGATCATCACTGCCCTGCCGCTGTACCACATCTTCGCGTTGACCGCGAACGGCCTGGTCTTCATGAAGTTCGGTGGCTGCAACCACCTGATCACCAACCCGCGCGACATGAAGGGCTTCGTCAAGGAGCTCAAGGGCACCCGCTTCACCGCCATCACCGGCGTCAACACGCTGTTCAACGGCCTGCTCAACACGCCCGGCTTCGACGAGATCGACTTCTCTTCGGTCAAGTTCACCCTCGGCGGCGGCATGGCGGTACAACGTGCCGTGGCCGAACGCTGGAAGAAGGTCACCGGGGTGACCCTGGTCGAAGCCTATGGCCTGACCGAGACCTCGCCGGCGGCCTGCATCAACCCGCTCACCCTGCCCGAGTACAACGGCGCCATCGGGCTGCCGATCCCGTCCACCGATGCGTGCATCAAGGACGACAACGGCAACATCCTGGCGCTGGGCGAAGTGGGCGAGCTGTGCATCAAGGGCCCGCAGGTGATGAAGGGCTACTGGCAGCGCCCGGAGGAAACCGCCACCGCCATCGACGCCGACGGCTGGCTGCACACCGGCGACATGGCGAAGATGGACGAGCAGGGCTTCTTCTATATCGTCGACCGCAAGAAGGACATGATCCTGGTGTCCGGCTTCAACGTGTACCCGAACGAGGTCGAGGACGTCATCGCGATGATGCCCGGCGTGTTGGAAGTGGCTGCGGTCGGTGTCCCGGACGAGAAGTCCGGCGAGGTCGTGAAGGTCGTGATCGTGAAGAAGGACCCGAACCTGACCGCGGAAATGGTCAAGGAACATGCCCGGGCCAACCTGACCGGTTACAAGCACCCCAGAATCGTAGAATTCCGAAAGGAGCTGCCGAAGACCAACGTCGGCAAGATTCTCCGTCGCGAGCTGCGTGATACGCCCGCCCAGTAAGGGTTTCCGGGCGGCACGACAGTACAGGGGACCCCGCCGGAGACGGCGGGGTCTTTTTATTGCCGGAACATGGCCGGCCCGGCGCTTGCGGGCGGTTCACGACGGGTGCATAGAATCAGTCGCCGCCGCATGTTCAGCTCGCCCCCTCACTCCTCTCCGTCCGCTCTGCGGTTGGCCGGACGGTCACACGGAGAACTCCCATGTCTGCAGTACGCCCCATCATTACCCGTCCCTCGCAGCACCCTACCCTGCGTATCACCGAAGAACCCGAGCGGGATGTTTACTGGATCCATATGCACGCCAACCTGGTCAACCAGCCAGGCCGGCCGTGCTTCGCCTCACGCCTGGTCGATGACATCGTCGACTACCAGCGCGAACTGGGCGATCGCCTCAGCGCCTCGCACACTCTGTCACCCCATGTCGTACTTGCCTCGGACAGCGACGTGTTCAACCTGGGCGGCGATCTCGAACTGTTCTGCCGCCTGATCCGCGAGGGCGACCGCGCCCGCCTGCTCGACTATGCCCAGCGCTGCGTGCGCGGCGTGCATGCCTTCCATGCCGGCCTGGGCACCCGTGCCCACAGCATCGCCCTGGTCCAGGGCAATGCACTGGGGGGCGGCTTCGAGGCCGCACTGAGCTGCCACACCATCGTCGCCGAGGAAGGCGTGTTGATGGGCCTGCCGGAGGTGCTGTTCGACCTGTTCCCCGGCATGGGCGCCTACTCCTTCCTGTGCCAGCGGATCAGTCCGCGGCTGGCGGAGAAGATCATGCTGGAAGGCAACCTCTACACCGCCAGCCAGCTGAAGGAAATGGGCCTGGTCGACATCGTGGTGCCGGTGGGCGAAGGTGTTGCCGCAGTCGAACAGGTGATCAAGGAAAGCCGACGCATCCCGCACGCCTGGGCGGCGATGCGTGAGGTCAACGAGATCGCCACCATGGTGCCGCTGCATGAAATGATGCGGATCACCGAGATCTGGGTAGACACTGCGATGCAGCTCGGCGAGAAGTCCCTGCGCACCATGGATCGGCTGGTACGGGCGCAGGCCCGACGCAATGGCGACCCGGCCTGATCGTCTGGCGGGTCAGGACGGGCTGCGCTCGCTGTCGTCGCGGTGCGGTGCCCCCGCACTACGGGCAGCCAACGCATTCCTGCCATTGCGCAGAGCGGTCGCCAGGTTGCTGAGGCGGGAGCTCCATTCACCCTTCAGCTGCCAGTCCGCCATGCGCATGATTTCGCCACTGGAGGCGGCAACCTGGACAAGCCCCAGGTTGCTTGCCACGCCGCGCAGCGCGTGGGCGTGCTCGCGGAGATCCTCCCAGGCCTGGCGCTCGCCGCAGCCTTGGAGCTGGCCCATGCTCGCGTCGACGTCCGCCAGGCACTGGTCGATGAACTTGCGTTCGAAGCCATCGCCCATGCCCAGCGACGCCAACTCGTCCAGGACCGCGGTATCGAGCACGCCATCGCCGACCGGCAATGCAGGCACCGACTGGATGCCGGGTTCTGAGCGGGTGTTGGCGGCGACATCGGCCAGCACTTCCAGCAGGCGGGTGGCCACCACGGGCTTGGCAAGGAAGGCGCGGGCGCCGGCCTGCTCGCAACGCAGGATGGACTCGGGGGTGACGTCTGCGCTCAGCACCATGACCGGAACGTAAGGCATGCCGCTGGCCTGCATCACCCGCAACTGCTTGAGCAGATCCAGTCCGCTCATGCCGGGCATGTGCAGGTCGACGATCGCTGCGTCGTAACTGGCCTGCTCCAGCGCATCGAGCACTTCGGCGCCGCCGTTGACGCAGGTGACCTTGTGGCCGGCCTTCTCCAGCAGCCGCTGCAGCACCATGCGGTTGGCCTCGTGGTCGTCGGCGACCAGAACCCGCAGGCTCCGCACCCGTGCGCGATGGCGCAGGAAGGGATTGGAAAACGCGATGACATTGCCGGCTTCAGCCACCTCGGACGGAACCGCCGGGGCTGATGAGGTGTCTGCGACGTCCAGCGTGATCTCGACCCAGAACACGCTGCCGCGCGGGCTGTTCGGCGCATAGCCGACCTGCCCGCCCATCGACTCGACCAGGCCCTTGGCAATGGCGGTGCCCAGACCGGTGCCTTCATGGCGACGGGCCAGGCCGACATCGCCCTGCTCGAACGCATTGAACAGGCGTCCGCGCAACGCCACCGGCACGCCGATGCCGGTATCGACGATCTCGAATCGCAGGCGCATCCGCTCGCTGCCCAGCGCATCGGGGCTGGACACGCGCAGATGCACGTAGCCACTGTCGGTGAACTTGACCGCGTTGCCCATCAGGTTCAGCAGGATCTGCTGCAGATGCCCGGCATCCCCGAGCAGGCGCGGCGGCACGTTGTCGTCCACCTGCACGCGATAATCCAGCGATTTGGAGCGGGTCTGCGGGGTCAGGATCAGGTTGATCGCCTGCAGCACGTCGGCCAGCGCGAACTCGTGCCACTCCACGCGCACCTTGCCAGCTTCGATCGCGGAGATGTCCAGCACCTCTTCCACCAGCGCCAGCAGGCTGCGGGTCGAGGCCTGGATGGTGTTCAGGCACTCGCGCTGTTCGTCGTCCAGGCGGGTGGTGGCCAGCACTTCGGTCATGCCGGCCAGCCCGTTCAACGGCGTGCGGAACTCATGGCTCATGTTGGCCAGGAAGCGGCTCTTGGCTTCGTTGGCCTGGCGCGCCTCGGCCACCGCCCGGGTCAAGGCATGCAGCAGCGAATCGAAGTACAGCGGAATCGCACCCAGGCCCAGCAACAGGCCCCAGCCCAGATAATCGTGGCCGCGCCAGTACGGCGACAGCATCACCGTGCACAGGAAGGCCAGGCAGCCCATGGCCGTGGCCACGCGCAGGTAGGTGCTGCCGTAGCGCATGCCGTTGCCGATCGTCACCCACAGCATCACCGCATACAGCGGTGCGGCCGGCTCGCCCTGGATGGTCATGATCCAGGCCATGCAGGTGTAATCGGTCAGCATGCCGATCACCCGGCGCACATGCGACACGCCCGGATTGACCAGGATCGCGGTCAGCAGGCCGGCGGAAATGGTCAGCTCGAAGGCGAGGATCAGCCACGTCGCCGTCAGCGCCTCACCGCCGCCGCTCAGCGAGCGCCAGCCGAGATAGCTGATGAACAGTGCCGTGATGATGATGCGGATCAGGTTCTGCGCGTGCTCGCTGTCCTCGCGCCCGGACAGGCGCTGCTTGAAGCGGGCCAACAGCGAGCGCTTGTCGGATCCAGCGGCGGGAATCGTATCCATGGTTGGATGTCGCATCCTTCGGCGCAGCAGGGAGGAGCAGCACAACGGTACTGCCAGCAACCCCAACCACAGGGAAATGGCCAGCCCCAGGTTGGCCTGCCAATAGGGAGTCAACAGCACGGTAGTGCCGAAACTGATCATCGCCAGCACGATGGCAGCGGTCAGGTAACGCGGCCCGAAGCGCAGGCCGTTGCCCACCGTGACCCACATCACCACCGCATACACCCACGCCAGCGGCTCACCCATCTGGATCATGCCGATCGCGATCAGGCCGTAATCGGCCAGCATCCCGGCCACCCGCCGCAGGTCCGAGCGCTGCGGCTTCCACAGCAGCCACCCGAACAACAGCAGCGACAGGCCCAGCCCGGTCAACGCCGTTGCCAGCGCGCCCTGGTACTGATCCAGCCGGTGCAGGCGGGCGCCGGACAACAGAACATAGACCAGGATCAGCGAGATCAGCACCACCCGCACGATCGCCTGGCCATGTTCCGAATCCGGACGCTGCGCCAGCCGAAGCCTCACGCGTGCGAACAGGTCCTGCATGTCACCCACCCGGTCGCGTCGATGCCGTCGAGTGCTGGGCGCAGATATCCATCAACTGCTGGTGGCCGCGCATCAGCGCATCCACGCAACGCGGATCGAACAGTCGCCCACGCTGGGCGTACAGATAAGCCAGTGTGGCTTCCATGGTCCATGCTTCCTTGTACGGACGGGGCGAGATCAGCGCATCGAAGACGTCGGCGACAGCAACGATCCGCGCTTCCAGCGGGATCGCTTCGCCGACCAGGCCGTCGGGATAGCCGCTGCCGTCGTAACGTTCGTGATGGCGCAGCGCGATGAGCGCGCCCACCTGGATGAAACGGTTCTGGCTGCCACTGAGCAGCTCGTGGCCGATGCGTGGGTGCCGGCGCATGATCGCCAGCTCCTCGTCATTGAGCTTGCCCTGCTTGAGCAGCACCGCGTCGGGAATGGCGATCTTGCCCATGTCATGCAGCGGCGCCGCCATCTCGATCAGGCGCACGTCGTCTTCGGGCAGGCCAAGCTGCTCGGCGATCAGCCCCGCAACGCGCGCCATGCGTTCGAGATAGGCGCTGGTGCCGGCATCACGGAACTCGATCGCCCGCGCCAATCGCGACAGTGTCTCGCGTTCGCGTTCCTCGACCTCGTGCATGCTGGCCAGCAGGCGCTGCTCCAGCGACAACGCACGTTGCTTCACGTTCTCGGTCTGCTGGCGCAGCTGCAGCAGGTTGTAGCAGCGCGCGCGCAGTTCGCGCGGACGGATCGGCTTGACCAGGAAGTCGATGACCCCTGCTTCCAGCGCCGCCTGGCGGATCGGCTCGTCGCCGACCACGGTGATCAGGATCACCGGGATATCGCGGTGCTTGGGCAGGCGCCGGAATCGACGGGCGAACTCCAGCCCGTCCATCTCCGGCATGCGGTAATCGAGCAGCAACAGGTCGACCGGGTGCGCCTCGCACCAGGCCAATGCGGTCAGCGGATCACCGAAGTCATACACGCTCAGTTCCGGCGCAATGTCTTCGATGACGTGACGCAGCATCGTCCGCGCGGACGTCTGGTCGTCAACAATGACGATGTTCAACGCGTACTCCGCCTGGTTTCTCGACCATGCTGGATCATCAGCAGGCGAGGATACCCTGCTGCTGCGAACGCTCGCACCCTGCATCGGCCCGACTCCCGTGTCATGCGTCCCGGTTCATGATCGTCATCACATTGTGAAGCGGACTCTCCACAATGCGCACTCCCCCTCGCGCCGATCAAGCCATAACAGACGTCAAGGTAGTGCATTAACGATACGCCGAGCGCGGGAGGCGTCAATCGCGCCGTCTCATTTCGCGACGGCGCGCACAAACGGGAGTCAAAAAGACGACTTACTGCTCCGGACGCATGTACGGGAACAGCAGCACGTCACGGATCGAGCTGCTGCCGGTCAGCAGCATCACCAGGCGATCAACGCCGATGCCGAGGCCGCCGGTCGGGGCCATGCCGTACTCCAGCGCACGGATGTAGTCGGCGTCGTAATGCATCGCCTCGTCGTCGCCGCCTTCCTTCGCGGCCACCTGGGCCTGGAAACGCTGGGCCTGGTCTTCCGGGTCGTTCAGTTCGGAGAAGCCGTTGGCCAGCTCCTTGCCGTTGACGAACAGCTCGAAGCGATCCGTGTAGCCCGGGTCGTTGTCATTGGCACGGGCCAGCGGCGAGACCTCGACCGGATGGTCGGTGATGAAGGTCGGCTGGATCAGGGTGTGCTCGACCGTGGCCTCGAAGATCTCCAGCAACAGCTTGCCCCAGCCGTAGGACGGCTTGACGCGGATGTTCAAGCGCTCGCAATGGCGCAGCAGCGCATCGCGGTCAGTGCAATCAGCGGCCGAGATTTCCGGGTTGTGGTGGCGCACTGCCTCATCCATGCGCCAGCGGCGGAACGCCGGGCCCAGGTCGATCTTCGCGCCGTCCCATTCCACTTCGGTGCCACCGTTCACGGCCTTGGCCACATCACGGATCACACCCTCGGTCAGGTCCATGATTTCGTTGTACGTGGCATAGGCCTCGTACAGTTCCATCATGGTGAATTCCGGATTGTGGCGGGTGCTGACGCCTTCATTGCGGAAGTTGCGGTTGATCTCGTACACACGCTCCAGGCCACCCACGGTCAGGCGCTTGAGGTACAGCTCCGGCGCCACGCGCAGGTACAGGTCCAGGTCCAGCGCGTTGTGATGGGTGGTGAACGGCTTGGCCGCCGCGCCGCCGGGGATGTAATGCATCATCGGCGTCTCGACTTCCAGGAAGTCGCGGTTGTCCAGCCACGCGCGCATGGCGCGGATGATCTTCGAGCGCTTGATGAACACTGCGCGCGATTCCGGGGTCACGATCAGATCGACGTAACGCTGGCGGTAGCGCTGCTCGACGTCGGCCAGGCCGTGCCACTTGTCCGGCAGCGGGCGCAGCGACTTGGTCAGCAGGCGGATCGACTCGGCCTTGACCGACAGTTCGCCGGTCTTGGTACGGGTCAGGCCGCCTTCGACGGCGATGATGTCGCCCACGTCCCAGCCCTTGAAGGCCGTGTAGGCATCGCCCAGCACCGCGCCCTGCAGGAACAGCTGGATGCGGCCGGACTCGTCCTGGATCTGCGCGAAGCTGGCCTTGCCCATGATGCGCTTGGCCATCAGGCGGCCGGCCATCTTCACCTGGCGGCCGTTGCCTTCCAGCGCCTCGGCGGTCCAGGTCTCGGCATCGGCGAATTCTTCCTGCAGGCGGCCGGCGAAGTCCTCGCGACGGAAGTCGTTCGGGTACGCGATGCCCTGCCCACGCAGCGTTTTGAGTTTCTCGCGGCGCTCGGCGATCAACTTGTTTTCGTCAACGGGGGGGGTATCGGTAGCTTCGCTCATGGATCTGCGGGAATCGTGTAGTGAGGGGGGATGTTGCACCCGGCACAGCCGGTTGCCCAGCATACCAAAACCGCCCTGCCCCGGCCTTGGGCCGGGCCCGCCCAGATGGCCGCCAACCTTGGTTGGCGGTCCGTGTGTCGACCAAGGTCGACACCTACCGGATTCCGGGGAACGACGCCCCGGTAGTCGCCAACCTTGGTTGGCGCTCGTCCCGGCGTCAACCGTTCCCAGGGAACGCCTGCCGCAGCTCGTCCACCAGCACCCGCTGGTTCTCCGAGTAATCAACCGGCACCGACACCAGGTGCACCCCGCCCTCGTTGAAGGCCGCCTCCAGCGTCGGGATGAACTGCTCGATGGCGGTCACCTCGTGGCCCTTGCAGCCGTAGGCTTCCGCGTACTTCACGAAATCCGGGTTGCTGAAGGTCATGCCGTAGTCGGTGAAGCCATCTACCGCCTGCTTCCAGCGGATCATGCCGTAGGCGCCGTCGTTGAGGATCAGCACCACCAGGTTCAGGCCCAGCCGACGCGCGGTCTCCAGCTCCTGGCTGTTCATCATGAACCCGCCATCGCCGCACACCGCCAGCACCCGCCGCTGCGGGTACAGGATCGAAGCCATGATCGCCGACGGCAGGCCCGCGCCCATGGTCGCCAACGCATTGTCCAGCAGCAGCGTATTGGCCACCTGGGTGCGGTAATTGCGCGCGAACCAGATCTTGTACATGCCGTTGTCCAGCGCCACGATGCCGTCCGGCGGCATCACCTGGCGCACGTCGTGCACCAGCCGCTGAGGCGTGAATCCAGCCTCCTCGGCTCGGTCAGCCAGATGTTCCAGAATGGTCGCGCGCAGCGGCAGCAGCGCGTCAGCGTTCGGCACCGCGCCTTCGATACGATCGGCCAACTGGGTCAGCGAACGACCGATGTCACCGATCACTTCCACCTGGGGGAAGTACACCTGCTCCACGGCCGCCTGCGAGTAGCCGATATGGATCACGGTCGGCCCACCCGGGCGCATCACGAACGGCGGCTTCTCGGTGACCTCGTGGCCGATGGTCACGATCACGTCGGCCTGGTCGATCGCCATGTGCACGTAATCGCGCTCGGTCAGCGCCGCGGTGCCCATGTACAGGCCCGAACCACCGGCCACCGCGCCCTTGCCCATCTGCGTGGTGAAGAACGGAATGCCGGCGCGCAACACGAACGCCGACAGCGCTTCGCTGGACTGCGGCCGCGACGCCGCCGAGGCGATCATCAGCAGGGGGCGCTTGGCGTTGCGGATGATCTCCGCCGCCCGATCCAGCGCCTCCGGACTGGCAATGGGACGATCCACCGCGTGCGGCGGAATCAGCGCCACGCCCTCGACCTCATCGGCGGCGATATCTTCGGGCAGCTCCAGCAGCACCGGGCCCGGGCGCTCTTCCTGGGCGACACGGAACGCCTCGCGGACGATGGTCGGGATGGTGCGCGCCGAGACGATCTGACGCGCCAGCTTGGTCAGCGGCTTCATCGTGCTGACGATGTCGACGATCTGGAAGCGCGCCTGCTTGCTGGCGACGATGCCCTTCTGCCCGGTGATCATGATGACCGGCCATGCGCCAAGCAGCGCATACGCGGCGCCGGTGGTGAAATTCAGCGCGCCGGGGCCGAGCGTGGCCAGGCACACGCCCGGCTTGCCGGTCAGGCGGCCATAGGTGGCCGCCATGAACACCGCCGCCTGCTCGTGGCGGGTGATGACCAGCTCGATGCTGGAATGGCGCAGCGACTCGACCACGTCGAGATTTTCTTCGCCGGGAATGCCGAAAATGCGCTCGACGCCTTCGTTCTCAAGTGCGGCGACAAGCAGATCTGAACCCTTGGACATTGGAATGCCGTCCTTTTCGCTGGACTGATGGTGGATCGTTGCAGGGAGGATGGAAGCTGCGCGTCAACGCTTGTCGAACCACACCGTCTGCGCGTTGACGAATTCGCGGATGCCGAAGTGCGAGAGCTCACGGCCGAAGCCGCTCTTCTTCACGCCGCCGATCGGCACGCGCGGATCGGACGCAGAGAAGCCGTTGACGAATACACCGCCGGTCTGCAGCCGGCGCGCCAGCTGCATCGCACGGGCGCGGTCGCCACTCCACAGGTTGCCGCTGAGGCCGAACTCGCTCTGGTTGGCCAGTTCCACCGCATGGTCGGCGTCGCGGGCGCGGCTGATCGAGGCCACCGGCCCGAACGTTTCGGTGTCGAAGGCCTGCATGCCCGGCTCAACCCCGGCCAGCACGGTGGGTGCATAGAACGCACCCGGACGATCCAGCTGGTGCCCGCCGACCAGCAGCTGCGCACCGGCGTCGACCGAAGCACGTACCTGCGCGTCGAGCTGCTCCAGCAGATCCTGGCGCGCCATCGGGCCGATGCGGTTCGCCGGGTCGCGGCCGTCGCCAATGGTCAGTGCCTGCACCTTCTGGCAGAACTGCGCCACGAAACGATCGTAGACCGCGTCTTCGACGATGATGCGCTTGCCGGCGATGCAGACCTGCCCGGTGTTCTGGAAGCGCGAGGCCACCGCCGCGTCGACGGCCGCATCAAGATCGGCATCGGCCAGGACGATGAACGGATCGGAACCGCCCAGTTCCAGCACCACCTTCTTCAGCGCCTGCCCGGCCTGGGCAGCAATGCTGCGACCGGCGGCCACACTGCCGGTCAGGGTCACCGCCGCGATGCGGTCATCGGCGATCGCGCGGCTGGTGCCCTCGCGGCTGATGTTGGCAGCGATGAAGGTGCCCTCCGGCAAGCCGGCATCGCGCCATGCGGCGTCGAGCAGCTGCGCGGTACCGACGATGTTCTCGGCCGGCTTCAGCAGGAAGCCGTTGCCGCCCATCAGGATCGGCACCGCCGCGCGCATCACCTGCCAGTACGGGAAGTTCCACGGCATGATGCCCAGCACCACGCCCAGCGGCAGGTAGGACACGTAAGCCTTGTCGTCGGGCACCTGGGTCGGTTCGTCGCGCAGGAACTGCGCACCGTTGTCGGCGTACCAGTCGCACAGCACAGCACACTTCTCGATTTCGGCCAGCGCTTCTGCCTGGACCTTGCCCATTTCGGCGGTAGCCAGCGCGGCCAGCTTTTCACGGTCACGGCGTAGCACCGCGGCCATCGCACGCAGTACGTCTGCGCGCTGTTCGAGGCTCTTGACGCTCCAGGCCGCAAAGCCGACCTGGCCGCGGTCCAGGATTGTTTCCAGCTCGGCGTCGGTGGCGAAGGGATGGCTGGCGATCTGCTGGCCGGTGGCCGGATCACGGGAAATGGCGGTGGTGGGGGCAGCGGACATGCAGGGCTCCTGTTGTCTCGACAACGGGCGGGCGGCCCGTCTCCTGCACAGGAATGTGGACCCGAATGGCGGAGGCAACAAGGCGTCTGCTTATCCTGTGACCCGCACTTACCTGCCTGAATGGGGTTATCGGCAGGGCTGCGCCCTGCACCCGCTACGATCCAGAGCAACAGCAACAGCAACAGCAGAAG
This sequence comes from Stenotrophomonas sp. YJH_SMC_6, assembly GCF_059371335.1. Taxonomy (NCBI): domain Bacteria; kingdom Pseudomonadati; phylum Pseudomonadota; class Gammaproteobacteria; order Lysobacterales; family Lysobacteraceae; genus Stenotrophomonas; species Stenotrophomonas sp. YJH_SMC_6. The sequence goes on from NZ_JCAFUM010000010.1 coordinate 32,717, forward strand.
CTGGTTTCCTGAGGGATGGCGGGGTGGGTCCGGTTGCGGGAGACGCCGTAAACCCGTCCTTGGGGGCTTGGCCGCGGCATCCATGCCGCGGACACTCCCGCAACCGGACCCATCCCGCCTTCGACAATTTCCCGCGATCTGTCGGGACGGCGCTGTGCGTTGCTGTTGGTGGGTGTCGACCTTGGTCGACACAGTAGATCCACGCCATGCGTGGATGACTCATTCGATATCTGAGAGAAAAATCGTGTCGACCAAGGTCGACACCTACCAACAGCCGCGCGGAACAAAGCCGCAGTTGCCAACAACCGCGCGAAATCTGTCTGAGGTGGGGTGGTGTGGGTTGGCAGGACCGTTGGCGCCATGGATGGCGCCATCGAGCCCCCATGGACGGGTTTACGGCGTGTCCTGTCAACCCACACCACCCCGCCATCCCTCGGATAGTCCGCTGTTGCTGTTGCCGTTGCTGTCGCTTCGGCCTCTGCGGGTGCAGGGCGCAGCCCTGCCGAAAAACCTACTTCCGCGGCAGGTAGGTCACCAGGGAAAGGTCGTGCCGGCTCTCCGGCACCAGCGCCACGTACTGCAGGTCCAGCAGCCCGCGCGCGGGATGGTTCAACTTCTTCGCACCTTCATCGAACCGGCGCACATCGTGCTCCGGCCACCACTGGCGGAACTCCTCGCTGTGCGCCGAGATGTCCTCGACCAGCGCCAGGAACGGCGCCTTGTCTGGCGCCTGCGCCATCGCCGCGCGGAAGCCTGCCAGCAGGCCGCGGGTCATTTCTTCCCAGTTGAGGATCAGCGTGCGGTACGGCGGGTACAGGAACATCAGCCGCAGCGTATTGCGCTCGTGCGGCGCCAGCTGGCTGTAGTCCACGAACAGATCGGCGATGGCCGGGTTCCAGGCCAGGATGTCGAAGCGGGTGTTGCGCACGTACGCCGGGATCGGCTGCATCGCCTCCACCAGCTGGCGCAGGCCGTCGGTCACACTCTCGTCCGGTGATTCCAGCGGCACGCCGTAGCCGGACAGCGCGAAGGCATAGGCGCGTTCGTCGTCGCTCATGCGCAGCACCTGTGCCAGGCGCTCAAGCACTTCGGGAGAGGCGCGCACTTCACGACCCTGCTCGATCCAGGTGTACCAGCTCACGCTGACCCCGATCGCCAGCGCCACTTCCTCGCGCTTCAGGCCCGGGGTGCGCCGCCGCCCGGCCGGCAGGCCGAGCGTGGCGGGGTCGACACGGGCGCGGCACGCCTTGAGGAAGCCGCCGAGTTCCTTGCGTTCACTTTCGCTGCGCATCATCGCTACCGCCGTACCCGTTGTAGCGTCGAGCCATGCTCGACGCATCTGCTACTGCGCCAACAGCAGCCGAGCATGGGCTCGGCTCTACCGGAAGCGTGATCAGCCACCCTCGGCGTTGCGCACGAGGGTGACGACATCCGCGCAGGCGCGCCGATCAGGCATCGACGCGCTTGGAGCCCACGGCCAGGCCGGCCTTCAGGCTGGCCTCGACGAACTCGTCCAGATCGCCGTCCAGCACCTTCTGCGTATCCGAACGTTCGATGCCGGTACGCAGGTCCTTGATGCGGCTCTGGTCGAGCACGTAATTGCGGATCTGGCTGCCCCAGCCGATGTCGGACTTGGTCGCTTCCACGGCGTCCTTTTCGGCGTTGCGCTTCTGGATCTCCAGCTCGTACAGCTTGGCGGCCAGCATCTTCATCGCGTTGTCGCGGTTCTGGTGCTGGCTGCGGCCGGTCTGGCAGGCCACGACGATGTTGGTCGGGATGTGGGTGATGCGCACCGCCGACTCGGTCTTGTTGACGTGCTGGCCACCGGCACCCGACGAACGGTACACGTCGGTACGCAGGTCGGCCGGATTGATGGTGATGTCGATGTTGTCATCGATTTCCGGCGACACGAACACCGAGGTGAAGCTGGTGTGGCGGCGGTTGTCCGAGTCGAACGGCGACTTGCGCACCAGGCGGTGCACACCGGTCTCGGTCTTCAGCCAGCCATAGGCATAGTCGCCTTCCACGCGCAGCGTGGCCGACTTGATGCCAGCAACGTCGCCGCCGGAGACTTCCATCAGCTCGGTCTTCCACCCACGCGATTCACACCAGCGCAGGTACATGCGCAGCAGGATCTCGGCCCAGTCCTGGGCTTCGGTACCACCGGCACCGGCCTGGATGTCGACGAACGCGGCCGCATTGTCCATCTCGCCGGAGAACATGCGCTGGAACTCCAGCTTCTCCACGTGCGCCTGGTGCTTGTCGAGGTCGGCGACCACCGCCAGTGCGGTGTCCTCGTCCTGCTCGGACTCGGCCAGCTCGAGCAGTTCGGTGGCGTCGTTCAGGCCATCCAGCACCGAGGCGATGCCGCCCACGGTCTTTTCCAGGCTGGAACGTTCGCGGCCCAGGTTCTGGGCGTACTCGGCGTTGTTCCAGACGTCGGGGCTTTCCAGCTCCCGCGTTACTTCTTCAAGACGCTCTTTCTTGGCGTCGTAGTCAAAGATACCCCCGAAGCGACAGCACGCGATCGGTCAGATCGGTGATGCGCTGGCGGACAGGATTCAGTTCGATCATGTCGGCGGTTATGCATTCAAAAGATGACTGCCAATGATACCGCAGGCCGGGGGCGCCCGGAATGAGGGACCAGGCCTGCCGCTGGGAGCCAACCACTGGTAGACCCGCCTCTGTAGAGTCGACTGTCAGTCGACTGCTTTTCATTCAGGTTGCGGTGGAGCCCGCGCTGCGCGCGATAGTCGACCAACAGTCGACTCTACCCGCGCCCGCGCCGCCCAGCGCCTGCCGCAGGACCGGCAGCTGGCGCCGGCTGCAGGGCACTTTGGCTCCATCGGCCATGTGCAGCAGGGCCTCGCCGCCATCCAGCGGCTCGATCGAGCGCAACTGGCCGCGATTGATCAGCCAGCTGCGGTGCGGGCGCAGGAACTCGCCCGGGTCCAGCCGCTGCTCCAGCACCGCCATGGTGATGCGCAGCGGGTAGTCGTGGCCGCGTACCCGCAAGTTCACGTAGTTCCCCGCCGCCTGGGCGTACTCCACGTCTGCCGTGGCCACCAGGAACTCCTTGCCCAGCTTGCGCACCAGGAAGTGCTGGGGGCGCTCGACCGGTTCCACCGGCGGGCCGACGTCGGGCTCGGCCAGCAGGCGCGCCTCGCCCTGCCTGCGCCGGCCGAACCAGCTGGCGAAGTGCTCCAGCGCGACGAAAATCGCGAACGTGCGCACATCCTTCAGGTATTCATACGCAAAACGCTCCAACCAGCCGGCATCATCCTGGTAGCGGTAGCCCAGCGACGCGTAGGCCAGGTGCCGCAGCAGCATCATCCCCACCACATGCAGCAACGACCAGCCGACGCTGGCCAGCAGATACAGCGGCAACCGCCGCTTCCAGGTATCGGCATGCAGCGGCCAGCGCTCACAGCTCCACCACAGCAACGGCAGGGTCAACAGGATCAGGCCGAGGCTGCTGAACTCCCAGATCAAGGGTTCCCACAAGCCGAGATCAGCGCCGCGGCGACTGGCATCCATAACATCGACCAACGCGTTGGCCACCGCCGAGGCCGACAGGATTGCCGCCCATACCAGCAGTCGGGTTGAAATGCGCCAGCGCGGTGGTCGGCCCTGGGTCATTGCTGCATCCATGTCGTTGCGGTGCTCCAGCCTGCCTCAAGGGACCAAGGGTAGCGGCTCCATTGGTCCCACCACCCCCGCCATTGGTCACTGCGTCGGTTCCAGCGGCCCCTTGCCGGTCGCCGCACGGACCGGACGGCGTCACCTTGGCTCGACTCTCCGGCACACCACCACCATGACCCGACGCTACGACATCGACGCCCTGCGCGTGTTCGCCTTCGCCCTGCTGATCCTCTACCACACCGCCATGGCCTACGTGGACGACTGGGGCTTTCACCTCAAGAGCGTGCATACCGCCGAATGGCTGCAGTGGCCGATGCTGTTCGTCAACCGTTGGCGGATGTCGCTGCTGTTCCTGATCTCGGGTATCGCCATCGCGCTGATGCGGCCGGAAGGCAGGTTGCTGCGCTTCGCCGGCCTGCGCACCTGGCGGCTGCTGCTGCCGCTGCTGTTCGGCATGTTCGTGATCGTGCCGATCCAACCCTACTGCGAAGGCGTAGCCAACGGCCACGTGGCACCCGGCTTCGGCCACTTCCTGCTGCGCTATTGGCAGGTGCGGCCGTGGCCGGAAGGGAGCTTTGCCGGTTGGCAGTACGGCATCACCTGGAACCATCTGTGGTACCTGGCGTATCTCTGGAACTACACGCTGGCCCTGGCCCTTTTGATGCCGTTGCTGGGAACGGCGGTGGTGCGCCGCGCGGTGGCGTTCTGCGCAGCATCGCCGATGCTGCTGATCGGCCTTCCGTCCGCCCTGCTGCTGGCCTGGGTGATCTGGCTGGAGCCGATCTACCCGTCCACCAATGCCCTGCTCAGCGACTGGTACCAGCACGCGAAGTACGCAACCGTATTCCTGGCCGGCTACCTGCTGGGTCGTGAGCCGGTGTTCTGGCAGCGCGTGGTCGCCCTGCGCCGCACCACGCTGTGGCTGGCGCTTGCTGCCGTTGGCTGGTATCTGGGGTTGCGCATCCTCGGCCAGGTGCTGCCCGCCGACTCACCGCTGCGGCAATGGCCCGAACCGTTCTGGGACCTGCAGGGCCGGGCCAGCCAGTCGCTGTACGTCTGGACCGCGCTGCTGAGCATCCTCGGCTGGGGCAAAGTCTTCCTCGACCGCCCGTTCCGCTGGCTGCCGTACTGCACCGAGGCGATCTATCCCTGGTACATGCTGCACCAGAGCCTGATCATCGCCCTGCTGTTCTGGCTCAAGCCGTTGCAACTGGGTCCTTGGCTGGAGCCGTCGCTACTGCTGGGCGGCACCGTCGGCGGCTGCATGCTGATCCACGAACTGCTGATCCGACGCTCCCGCTGGCTGCGGCCCCTGTTCGGCCTGAAGGCCGATCCGCTATCGTCACCGGCGGTACGCGCCGCCACGGCGCGATGAGGACAACGGATGTTCCAGACCCACTGGCACCTGTGGCTGCAGCAGACCTTCGACGGCGGCTGGATGCTGGCGCTGATGCAGTTCATCAGCCTGCTCGGCTACGAAATGGCCTACACCGCGCTGATCCTGCTCTGCGCGTTCGGCGCACGATTGCGCGCCGGCCTGTGCGTGATGCTGGCGGTACTGATGATGGCCTGCGCCACCCACGCGATCAAGCAGGGTGCCGCCCTGCCCCGCCCATCGGACGTGGATGCACGCGTGCTGGACAAAGGGGTGCCGTCGCATCCGTTCGTGGTCGATGGCGGAGGGCACACGTTCTGGTCCCTGCCTGATTCCCGGGCCACCGCGATGCTGCGCGCGCAGCCCGATGCCGACTACGGCTTCAACAGTGGCCACGTCGGCGTAGCCACCGCCGCCGGCGTGGGCCTGCTGCTGGCGTTCGGCATCCGCCGCCGCTGGCTGCGCTGGGCATTGGCGTTCGGTTGGCCACTGCTGATGGCGGTGTCACGGATGTACCTGGGCCGGCATTTCCTGGCCGACGTGCTGGCCGGCTGGCTGGTCGGCATCGGTGTTGCGTTGCTGGCGTGGCAGTTGATGCCAGGCATGCGCTCAAACCAGCGTTGGCAGCTGCCGGTCCTGCCGGGGCTGGGCGTGCTGATGGCCTGGGCGGCGGTAACCACCCGCTTCGTTCCGGTGGGTGAAGCCGGTCGACTGCTCGCACTGGGCCTGCTGGTGGCGTGGCTGCAATGGCGTGGCTGGCCGAAGGACCCGCAGGGTATCGTGCAGCGGATATTGCGCGTGTTGGGCGTGGTGCTGATCTACCTGCTGGCGCGGCCGTTGATCGACTGGCTTGCCGGAACTGCGGCGCTGCCGGAGGTACCGGCGACCGAGCTGCTGTGGCAGACCGTGGGCACGCTGTTGATCCTCGGCGGCGGCGTGGCGCTGACGCGGTGGATTCCGCGCCAGCGCCTTCCAGCAGTCGAAGACGTGCGGTAGATCCACGCCATGCGCGGACAGGCCCTTCCCCGGCTGTGCAGCCGCCGGGCATGGCCCGGCACTACCGCACCTCGAACTCGCCCACCAGCACAGTCTCGGCGCGGTCCTTCAACCGCATCGTCACCATCTGGTCCTTCTGCTTGGCCGTACCCCAATGGGTGGTCAGGCGCAGCATCAGGGTCGTCGCACCCGTCACCAGCTGCTGGCGGCTGCCGAAGTAATTCGCTTCCACCTTGTACTTGCCCGGCTTGGCGTTGCGCAGCGAGAACTGCTCAGGACCATAGCCACCGGTGAAATCCTGCGACATCTGCCCGCCCTGGTAGGTCAGGCGGTTGCCGTAGTACGCACGCTCGCCGTTCGGGTCGGTCACCCACAGATCCATGTCGCTGTTGTCGGCATCCCACGACAGCACCACGCGCAGGTCCAGCGGCATCGCCTGCAGCAGGCGCGGGTCGATACTGGTGGTATCCAGCCGGGGCGTGCTGCGGGCCACCAGGTTGGTCAGTTCATCCAGTGCGATCAGGGCGATGCCATCGAAGCGGCTGTCCCACGGCCGCACAACCACCTGGTACAGCGGCGCCAGCGCCTGCTGCGGCTTGCCGGCCGCGGCCAGTGCAAGGCCCAGGTCGCGGAAGCTCTGCGGCTCTTCCTGGCCCATCGCCAGCACCTGCTCGAACACCGGCACGGCCAGTGCGGGGGCATCAGCCTGCATCAGCCGGTAACCGAGCACGCGCAGCAGGTGGCGGTTGTCCAGGTCCATCTCGGCCAGGTTCGACAGCACGCGCAGTGCCAGGTCGCGCTGACCCTGCTCCAGCAGCAGGTCGGCCACGTCGAGGAAGAACGCGCTGCTGTCGGCATGCGCATCGCGCTCGGCCAGGTAGCGGTCATACAGTTGCGACGCCGGGCCCTGGCGCAGGCGCCGGGCAATGGCCGAGTCCGGCTGCCAGGCCGCCAGCTGGATACCGAGCTCGCCCTCGTTGGCGGCAGCGGGCGCAGCGACACGGCCACCAGTGACCGTAATTGAATCCAGGGCCTTGTTCGATGCAGGCGCCGAGCGACGTGCACGCGCGCTGCTGGCTTCCATGCGCTGCTCGGCGGCGGCGGCCATCGGTGCCGGGGCAGGCGGTGCCGCAGGGGCCGGCGCGGCGAGCATTGCCACCGGCGCCGATTCCATCGCATGGTCCGCCGAGGCCACTTCCAGTGCCCCGCCCTTCGCCTGCGGTGGCACACCCTTCGGCCAGCTGCGGCTCCACCACTGCTGGCGCTCCTTCCAGCGTGCCGCCACCTCATCCAGGCGCTGGCGATCAGCAGCGGCGCGATCTCTTACCTGCACTGCAAACCTGGCGTCGTACCCGGCGCGCAGCGTGCCCGAAGGGCGGATCGCATAGCGCAGGTAGTCCTCCAACGTCTCCAGCACGATCAGCGAGGTGTCCGGGCCGACCAGGCCAAACTGCTGCGACAGCCGCTGCATCGCCTCGCGGTTGCCACGGCGGTCGGCAGCCAGCTGCTGCAGGCGCGCCTGCGCCCACAAGCCCGCCAGCAGTTCACCGTCGTTGCTCTTCTGCGTGGCGGGCAGCGCCTGCCATTCGCCGCCACCCACGCGCACCCGCATCGGCACTCCGTCGGCCGCCAGTCGTGCGTGCAGCCACAGCCAGCCCTGGGCTTCACTGCGACGATCGATCACCACGTCCTGCACGCCGCGCCCCGCATCGACCTGCACATCCAGCGACGACGACAGCAGCTCGCGCGCCGCCGCATCGACATCCTCGCCCAGCGCAACGAAGCGGCCGCCACGCGCTTCGCTCCAACCACGCAGTCGCACGGCATCGGTGCGCGCACCGGCGCTGCTGACCGCAAACAGGCGTTGATCCGGCGCCATCGCCGGCAGCTGTTCCGGGCCGTAGGTCAACAGTCCATCGCTGACCAGCAGGTATTCCTTCACGCCCGGCTGCGACTGCCACTGCGCCAGCGCGCTGGCACCGTCAGGGCGCACCGCCTGCAACGCTGCGCGCAGCTCGTTCCAGTTGCCGGCGCGGATACGGAATCGACGCACCGGCTCGCCGCGATCGCGCAGTACGGTCAAGGCCACGGTGCCGTCACCCAGCGCGGCGAAATAGCGATCCAGCAGGGCGAACTCACGCGTGCGATCGCGCAGCCCCGCCGAACCGGAGCCGTCCCACAGCAGGCCGATCTCGCTGGGCAACGTGCGGGGTGTACTGCTGGCCGCCACCGGCAGCTGTGCCAACAGGTAGTGCCCATCCTGCCAGGGCGCCACCTGCAACTGTGCGTGGCGGGCTGCCGGCAGGTTCCACTGGAGTTGCTTCGGCAGCTGCGCACCCTTGCCCTGCCACTGCAGCTGGCCCGCGCTGATGCGGAATGGCGCAGTACCTGCGGTGGTCGCGTCGGGAGCATGCACCTTCAGTTCAACCGAGGCTGCACCGGCGGCGAACTGCAGCGGCAGCGTCCACTGCCAGCTTTGGCCGGCGAAGGCCAGCGGTTCGCGGATCACCAGCTGCACACGCCGACTGCCACCGGCCGGCAGCGGGTAGACGCGCAGGCGGAACTGGTTGCCGGCGGTCTGTTCCAGCAGGCCCGGATCGACACCACGACGGGCGATCTCCTCGAACACCTGGCGGCCGCGGTCCTTGGGCACCGGCACCGCGTCACGCATCTCGCCGTTGATATCCAGCGCGAAGCCGCTGATCTGCTGACCATCGCTCAGCGGGAACTGCAGCTCACCCTCCAGCACGCGCCGGTTCGGGTTGTGGAATTCCAGGGAGATCCGGGTCTGGGCGACGCCGGCCTGGACTTCGCCTTCGATGCGGGCGTGTCGCAGTTGGACCGCCTGCTCGGCAGCCGGGGCAATCAGCAACGGCGTGCTGGCCTGCGGCCGGGAGATCGGCGGCGACTGCGCGCCAGCGGGCCAGGCCGCAAGGGCCAGCAACAACACAGTGCAGCAACGGGCGAAGACCATGACCGGACTCCAGTGGGATCGTGGATCGTTGAACGCACCAGCAACCGTAACGGGGTTGGCGGGGCCCCAAAAAGGGGACGGAGGGGATTAAGTCGCAATTGGCAAACAAGGCAAAAGCGGCTTAATCCCCTCCGTCCCCTTTTTCTAGGCGGGCAGGCAGTGTTCGATGATCAGCTGGATGGCGCTGCCGCCACGGTAGTCGTCGCAGGCCAGTCGGTAGGCCAGGTGGACGTGACGTGATGGCGCGTTGCCGTGCCAGCCGCCGAAATGAATGGCGTTGATCGTGCCGGGTACGCCCGGCAGGCGCAGTTCCAGCTTGAGGTGGCGTTCCTTCAGTACTCGCCAGTTGGCCACTTCGAAGTGGCCGTCGAACAGTGGCTCGGGGAAACCCTGCCCCCACGGCCCGGCCAGGCGCAGCGCATCGGCGTGGCGATGGTCCAGCTCATCCGCCGCCAGTTCGCCGTCACTGAGCACCTGCTGCTGCAATGCGGCCGGATCGAGCATCTCCAGCACCACGGCGACGAAGGCGGCCTTGAAGTCATCGACGTGATCCAGCCGCATGCTCAGCCCGGCCGCCATGGCATGCCCACCGAAGCGCTCGATCAGGCCCGGATGGCGCGCATCGACCAACGCCAGCGCGTCACGGATGTGCAGGCCGGGAATGGAGCGCGCCGAGCCGCGCAGGGTGTCGGCGCCGGGTTCGGCCGGGGCGAAGGCGATCACCGGGCGATGCAGGCGATCCTTCATTTTCGATGCGACCAGGCCGACCACGCCTGGATGCCAGTCGGCATCGAACAGGCAGGCCGCCACCGGTCGCTGACCGGCCATGTCCAGCACCACGCGGGTCAACGCCTGCTCGGCGTCATCGGTCATCGCCTGCTGCACCGCGCGGCGTTCCGAGTTGATCTGCTCCAGCGTCTGCGCGATCTCCCGCGCCTGGCGCGGGTCTTCGGTCAGCAACAGCGCGATGCCCAGCGCCATGTCTTCCAGCCGGCCCGCGGCATTCAGGCGCGGGCCGAGCGCGAAGCCGATGTCGGTGGCGGTCAGCCGCGCCGCATCACGGCCGCTGGCTTCGATCAGCGCTCGCAGGCCGACGCAGCCCTGCCCCGCGCGCAGACGGCGCAGGCCCGCGCTGACCAGTGCCCGGTTGTTCGGATCCAGCGCCACCAGGTCGGCGACGGTGCCGACCGCCACCAGGTCCAGCAGCGTGGTCAGGTCCGGCCCCTTGCCATCGGCGAAGACGCCGGCCTCGCGCATGTGCCGGCGCAGCGCCATCAGCACGTAGAAGATCACACCGACACCGGCCAGCGACTTGCTGGGGAACGCATCACCGTCGAGATTGGGATCGACGATGACATCGGCCGGCGGCAGCTGCGGCCCGGGAAGGTGATGGTCGGTGACCAGCACCTGCCAGCCCCGCGCTTTCGCCGCGATCACGCCCGCATGGCAGGCGATGCCGTGGTCGACCGTAACCAGCAGGTCCGGCTGCAGCGCGGCCAGCTCCTCCACCAGAGAAGGTGACAGGCCGTAGCCGTGCACCATGCGGTTCGGCACCGCGTGGAAGACGTGTTGCGCGCCGAGCATGCGCAGGCCCCGCACGCCGACCGCACAGGCGGTGGCGCCATCGCAATCGAAATCGCCGACCACCAGGATGCGCTTGTCGTTGGCGATGGCCTCGATCAGCAGACCCACCGCATCATCGATGCCGGTCAGCAGCTCCGGCGCGTGGAGGCTGCCCAGCTTCGGCAGTGCCAGCTCTGGCGTACCGGCGCCGCGGCTGGCATAGAGTCGCGCCAGCAGTGGCAGCGTGCCGTCTGGCCAGCTGCCCGGTACGACCGCATCGCGGCGGCGGATCATCGGCGTATCAGAGGACGGCGGCGCAGCATCGGCGGCAAGGGACATCGGCATCGCCGGGTTGCGGAAGACGTCCCCATGATAGCGCGGGGTCGGATCTCGCTGCCCGCAGGAGGCTCCACCCCGATCGCCGGCATTTGGAATCTGCCAGCCTATCTTCCATGCTTGTCGGCCCGGAAATGGACTTCAACGCATGCATCGCACGCTCCTTCCCGCGCTGCTGGGCCTCGCCCTGGCCCCGGCCACCCACGCCGCCACGCCCGAACCGAAGGCCGGCGTGCAGTTCCAGCACAACGACTGGTCGCTGGCCTGTGACAACACCCGCACCTGCCGCGCCGCCGGCTACAGTCCGGAACAATCCGGCAATCTGCTCAGCCTGATGCTGGAACGCGCGGGCGGCCCGGGTACGAAGGTGCTCGCGCGGCTGCGCAATGGCGAGGATGGCGAAAGCGCGACGCCGACCGGGGCGCTGCGCCTGCGCCTGAACGGCAAGGACCTGGGCCCGGTGCGCGACACCGGCGACGGAGATCAAGTACTGCTGCAGCAGGGACAGACCGATGCGCTGGTCGCCGCGCTGCCACGCCACGCACGCATCGACATCATCGACGGCAAGGGCAAGGCGTGGCCGATCTCCGACAGCGGTGCAGCGGCCGTACTGCTGAAGATGGACGAGGCCCAGGGCCGGCTGGGCACGCCCGGTGCGCTGGTGCGGCGTGGCGACAAGCCCGAAGCGAGCGTGCCTGCGGCGTTGCCGGTGCCAGTGATCATGCGCGGCGCGCTGGTGGCACCGCGCGCCTCGGACGCGGCACTGGCGAACGCACCGGGCCTGCGCAAAGCACTGATCGCCAGCCTGCCGAAGCCGGATGAGTGCGCCCGCCTGAGCGAGGGCGGGACAGATGAGATCGAGATCCAGCGACTGGACGCCCGGCATGTACTGGCAAGCACCAGCTGCTTCATGGGTGCCTACAACTTCAGCAGCGGCTACTGGGTAGTGCAGGACAAGGCGCCGTACCAGGCGAAGTTCGTGACCTCCAACGCGGAGGACTTTGATCGCGATGACGCGACGCTGCGCGGGCGCTTCCGTGGACGCGGCATCGGTGACTGCTTCTCCGGCCACGACTGGGCCTGGGATGGCGCGCGATTTGTGAAGAGCGGCGAGTTCACCACCGGGCAGTGCCGCGGCGTGGCCGGAGGGCATTGGCAGCTGCCGACCGTGGTCAGCACGGTGAGGTGATTGTTTGCAGGGCTGCGCCCTGCACCTGCCGAAGCAACATCCGAAGCAACAGCAACAGCGGGGAGTCCGTGGGTTGGCGGGGCGGTGTCGGATTGCGGGGACGCCGCAAGTACGTACCTGTAGGCTTGGCAGCCGCATCCATGCGGCTGACACCCCGCAATCCGACACCGCCCCACCTTCGACAGGTTCACGCCGCTGCTGGTAGGTGTCGACCTTGGTCGACACATCTTTCAGATATCGATAGACAAAATGGGGTCAGAGCCGTTTTCCCTAGGAAAACGGATCCGACCCCGCACGGCAGAGGCCCCGATCAGTCGTGAAGCTGGCGCGGCTTCTTCCAGAACTGCCAGCGCTGTCCGCGATCCAGCTGGAACTGCAGGCCGTCCTCGAAATCCAGCACCAGCCGCTGCAGCTCGCCGCGCTTCAGCGCGGCCAGCAGCGGACGGATCGCATCGTTGCCGAGCTGCTGCAGCGAGCGCAGCTGGCGCAGATCAACCAGTGCATCGACCGCCTGCTCGCCATCCACGGCTACGCCAGCCGCAAGAGCCAGGCCCTGCAGCAGCGCATCGCGGCTGCGCACCTGCGCATGCGGCGTGCTGACCGATACCGGCATCACGCCACCACCCCAGAACCACAGCGAATTGATCGGCTGTTGTCCCTGCGCGGCGCGCTGCTGGTTCCAGGAATGGTTGTGCAGCAGTACCTGCGCTTCGGTCATCAGCGCCCGCCAACGGCGGCCGACCTCGCCTTCCGGCAGGTGCGAGAACAGGTCATCGCCCAGCACCTCGTCCGGACTGTCGAAGTCCGGCAGGGCCAGGTCGATCGGCAGGCGCAGGTACCAGCGCGAAGGGTCCGGTGCGTCGAGCACGAATCCGGCATCGGCGAACAACGGCTGCAGCACCGGCAGCAGGGCCAGGCAGTCGGCCAGGGTCGGTCGCAGCGTTTCGCCGTAGGCCATCATCCGCGCGCCATGCATGTCCGGCACCATGCAGGCCGGATCGGCACGCAGCCAGCTGGCGCCAGCGGCATCGCCGACGTCGCGCTGGCGGGTCAACGCGGCCACCGGCCATTGCGGCGCGGCGACCGTGAAATGGCGCGTCAGCTGCGCGCGTTCACCCGGTGCGACCTGCACCGTCGTGGCGCGGCCAAGCGCGCGCGCCACATCGTCCGGCAGCGCAGCCGCGGCAAAGCGGCTGCGTGCCGGCAACAGCAGGGTCGCCGTTGCCACCGGGTCAGTCCACGTAGCTGACGCTGACGATCTCGTACTCGCGCTGGCCGGCCGGGGCGTCGATCACGATCGAATCACCTTCCAGCTTGCCGATCATCGCGCGCGCCACCGGCGAGGAAATCGCGATCAGGCCCTGCTTGATGTCCGCCTCCAGGTCACCGACGATCTGGTACTTCTTCTCTTCGTCGGTTTCCACGTCGGCCAGCGTCACGCTGGCGCCGAACACCACCTTGGAGCCGGCATTGAGCTTGCTCACGTCGATGATCTCGGCGTGCGACAGCTCGCCTTCGAGCTGCTTGATGCGGCCTTCGATGAAGCCCTGTTCCTCGCGCGCGGCGTGGTACTCGGCATTCTCCTTCAGGTCGCCATGCTCACGTGCTTCGGCGATGGCGGCGATCACCTTGGGGCGCTTGACCGACTTCAGGTGATCCAGTTCGTCGCGCAGCTTCTGCGCGCCCTTCATCGTGATGGGGGCTCTCATGCATTCAACTCCTTGTGCAGCTCCTGCAGCGACCAGACGGGGCCGGTGCCGCGGAATTCCAGTGAATCCACCAGCGCCTTGGCGCCGGCAATGGTGGTCGAGTAGGTGACGCGATGCTGCAGCGCCTCGCGACGGATCGAGAACGAGTCGTTGATCGCCGAGCGACCTTCGGTCGTGTTGACGATGTAGACGATCTCGCCGTTCTTGATCGAGTCGACGATGTGCGGACGGCCTTCGACCACCTTGTTGATGATCTCGCAGTCCATGCCGTGCTGCTGCAGCCACGCGGCGGTGCCACGGGTCGCGACCAGGCTGTAGCCACGCGCCAGCAGCGCCTTGGCCACCGGCAGCACGCGTTTCTTGTCCGGATCGCGGACCGAAACGAAGGCCTTGCCGACCGGCGGTGCCTTGATGCCACCGGCTTCCTGCGCACGCGCGAAGGCGGCGTTGAAGCTGCGGCCCACGCCCATCACCTCACCGGTGGAGCGCATCTCCGGCCCGAGGATCGGGTCGACGCCCTGGAACTTGGCGAACGGGAAGATCGCTTCCTTCACCGAGTAATAGTCCGGCACGATTTCCTTGGTCGCGCCCTGCTCGGCCAGGCTCTTGCCGGCCATGCAGCGCGCCGCGATCTTGGCCAGCGGCATGCCGGTGGCCTTGGACACGAACGGCACGGTGCGCGAGGCACGCGGGTTCACTTCCAGCAGGTAGATGGTGTCGGCACCTTCGTCGCTGGTCTGGATCGCGAACTGGGTGTTCATCAGGCCGACCACGTTCAGGGCCTTGGCCAGCTCCACCACCTGGCGGCGCAGCTCGGCCTGGGTTTCAGCCGACAGCGAGTACGGCGGCAGCGAGCACGAGGAATCGCCCGAGTGCACGCCGGCTTCTTCGATGTGCTCCATCACGCCACCGATCAAGACGTTGCCCTCCTTGTCGGCGATGATGTCGACGTCGCACTCGACGGCGTTGTCGAGGAAGCGGTCCAGCAGCACCGGCGAATCGTTGGACACCTTCACCGCGTCGCGCACGTAGCGGGCCAGGTCGGCTTCGCCGTAGACGATTTCCATCGCACGGCCGCCCAGCACGTAGCTCGGGCGCACCACCAGCGGGTAGCCGATCTCGCGGGCCAGCAGCAGCGCTTCCTGGTCGTTGCGGGCGATGCGGTTCGGCGGCTGCTTCAGGCCCAGCTTGTCGACCAGCTGCTGGAAGCGCTCGCGGTCCTCGGCCAGGTCGATCGAATCCGGGCTGGTACCGATCACCGGCACGCCGTTGGCTTCCAGCGCGCGCGCCAGCTTCAGCGGGGTCTGGCCGCCGTACTGCACGATCACGCCCTTCGGCTGTTCCAGCTCGACGATTTCCAGCACGTCTTCCAGGGTCAGCGGTTCGAAATACAGGCGGTCGGAGGTGTCGTAGTCGGTCGACACGGTTTCCGGGTTGCAGTTGACCATGATGGTTTCATAGCCATCCTCGCGCAGCGCCAGTGCCGCATGCACGCAGCAGTAGTCGAACTCGATGCCCTGACCGATGCGGTTCGGGCCACCGCCCAGGATCATGATCTTGTCGCGGTTGCTCGGCGCGGCCTCGCACTCGTCCTCGTAGGTCGAGTAGAGGTAGGCGGTACCGGTGGAGAATTCACCGGCACAGGAGTCCACGCGCTTGTAGACCGGGCGCACCTTGTGCGCACGACGCAGCGCGCGGATGGCGGCTTCGTTGGTGCCGGTCAGCTGCGCCAGGCGGGCGTCGGAGAAGCCGGCGCGCTTCAGCTTGCGCAGGCGTGCGGCGTCCAGTGCGTCGATGCCACCGGCGGCGACGTCAGCTTCGGCAGCAATGATTTCCTCGATCTGGTCCAGGAACCAGTGGTCGATGAACGACAGCGCGTAGATCTCGTCCACGCTCATGCCGGCGCGGAATGCATCGGCGACGAAGAACAGGCGCTCCGGACCCGGTGCCTTCAGTTCGCGGCGCAGGGTCTGCAGGTCGTCTTCGTTGCCCAGGTCCAGGCCGGTCGGGTCGAAACCGACCTTGCCGGTTTCCAGGCCACGCAGGGCCTTCTGCACCGACTCCTGGAAGGTACGGCCCATCGCCATCACCTCGCCCACCGACTTCATCTGGGTGGTCAGGCGGGCGTCGGCGGCCGGGAACTTCTCGAAGGCGAAGCGCGGGATCTTGGTGACGACGTAATCGATGGACGGCTCGAACGAGGCCGGGGTCAGGCCGCCGGTGATCTCGTTCTTCAGTTCGTCCAGGGTGTAGCCCACGGCCAGCTTGGCGGCGACCTTGGCGATCGGGAAGCCGGTGGCCTTGGACGCCAGCGCCGAGGAACGCGACACGCGCGGATTCATCTCGATGACGACCACGCGGCCGGTCTTCGGGTTGATGCCGAACTGCACGTTCGAGCCACCGGTATCGACGCCGATCTTGCGCAGCACGGCGATGGAGGCATCGCGCAGGCGCTGGTATTCCTTGTCGGTCAGGGTCTGCGCCGGCGCCACGGTGATCGAGTCACCGGTGTGCACGCCCATCGGGTCGAGGTTTTCGATCGAGCAGACGATGATGCAGTTGTCCGCGGTATCGCGGACCACTTCCATCTCGAACTCCTTCCAGCCCAGCACCGACTCTTCCACCAGCACTTCGGTGGTCGGCGACAGTTCCAGGCCACGGCTGACGATCTCGACCAGCTCTTCGCGGTTGTAGGCGATGCCGCCACCGCTGCCGCCCAGGGTGAAGCTGGGGCGGATGATGGTCGGGTAGCCGACGCGGGTCTGGATCTCCAGCGCTTCGTCCAGGGTGTGGGCGACGGCGGCGGTCGGGCATTCCAGGCCGATCTCACCCATGGCCACGCGGAACAGCTCGCGGTCTTCGGCCATGCGGATCGCTTCGCGCTTGGCGCCGATCAGTTCGACGTTGTACTTCTCCAGCACGCCATTGTCGGCCAGGTCCAGCGCGCAGTTCAGCGCGGTCTGGCCACCCATGGTCGGCAGCAGCGCATCGGGCTTTTCCTTGGCGATGATCTTCTCGACCGTCTGCCAGTTGATCGGCTCGATGTAGACGGCATCGGCCATCTCCGGGTCGGTCATGATCGTGGCCGGGTTGCTGTTGACCAGCACCACGCGGTAACCCTCGTCACGCAGGGCCTTGCAGGCCTGGGCGCCGGAGTAGTCGAACTCGCAGGCCTGGCCGATGACGATCGGGCCAGCACCGATGATGAGGATGGTCTTGAGGTCAGTGCGCTTGGGCATTTTCTTCTCTAAGTCAGTACAGCGTGACAAGGGGGAGTGATCGCACGCTGTCGATCAGGAATCTTGAACCGCAGCGCCGCGCCAGGGGCAGCAGCGATGCGGGGTTTACGGTCCATCGCGACGCCACCGGGGGGCCGGCGGCGTACTGATCACGCCTTGGCCTGCTCCATCAGCACCACGAAGCGGTCGAACAGCGGGCCGACATCGGTCGGGCCCGGCGACGCTTCCGGATGGCCCTGGAACGAGAACGCCGGCACGTCGGTGCGGGCGACACCCTGGTTGGTGCCATCGAACAGCGAGCGGTGGGTCACGCGCAGGGTCGGCGGCAGGGTCGCTTCATCGATCGCGAAGCCGTGGTTCTGCGAGGTGATCATCACCCGGCCGCTGTCCAGGTCCTGCACCGGGTGGTTGGCACCGTGGTGGCCGTGGCCCATCTTCATGGTCTGCGCGCCCGAGGCCAGGCCCAGCAGCTGGTGGCCCAGGCAGATGCCGAAGGTCGGGATCTTCACGTCGATGAAGGTCTTGATCGCTTCGATGGCGTAGTCGCACGGTTCCGGGTCACCCGGGCCGTTGGACAGGAACACGCCATCCGGCTTCAGCGCCAGCACTTCGGCGGCCGGGGTCTGTGCCGGCACCACGGTCACTTCGCAGCCGCGCTCGGCCAGCATGCGCAGGATGTTGGTCTTCACGCCGAAATCGTAGGCCACGACCTTGTACTTGGCCGGCACGCTGACGAAGGCATTGGCATCCAGGTCCAGCTGGCCCTCGGTCCAGGTGTAGGTCTTCTCGGTAGTGACGACCTTGGCCAGATCCATGCCCTTCAGCCCCGGGAACTTGCGGGCGGCTTCCAGTGCCTTTTCCACGTCGATGTCGCCGGCCATCAGCGCACCGTTCTGCGCGCCCTTCTCGCGCAGGATGCGGGTCAGCTTGCGGGTGTCGATGCCGGCGATGGCAACCACGCCACGCTGGATCAGCCAGTCCTGCAGCGACACCTGGCTGCGCCAGTTGCTGGGGCGACGCGGAACATCGCGCACGATCAGGCCGGCCGACCACACCTTGGACGCTTCATTGTCCTGGTCGGTCATGCCGGTGTTGCCGATATGCGGATAGGTCAGCGTGACCATCTGCCGGGCGTAGGACGGGTCGGTCAGCACTTCCTGGTAGCCGGTCATGGCGGTGTTGAACACCACCTCACCGACGGACAGGCCGGGCGCGCCTACGGATTCGCCCTCGAATACGGTGCCGTCTTCGAGGACGAGGATTGCGGCTTGGGTCACGGGAATCTCACTTTGGCTACCGAGGGGGCTGCCGAAGTCACGCCTGCGCTTCACGGAAATCCGGTTGCAAAAAAGCGCGGACGTGCGGTCTGGGACCGGTCCGGCTTTCGTGATTCGGCGAGTGCGAATTGTAGCGCTGCCGGGGCGCTCGCGCCAGCGGTTATCGCGCTTCATGAACGGGCGATTGCGCATTCATTTCAATCCGGCGGCGTATGCGCGGTCCGCCGCCTGGTAGTGCCGGCCGCTGGCCGGCTATCCCCACGCCTTCGGGCGCCCGGAAGCTGCCGGCCAGCGACCGGCACTACCGCCTTACTGCAGCAGGTCCCGTACCCGGTAGCTGCCCGGGGCGCGGCCCTGCAGCTGGCGGGCGGCGAACAGGGCGCCGCGGGCGAAAATGTCGCGGTTGGTGGCCCGATGCACCAGCTCGATGCGCTCGCCCAGACCGGTGAACTGCACCAGGTGCTCGCCCACGATGTCACCGGCACGCAGGCTGGCGTAGTGCGGCTCTGCCCCGCCCCGCTGCGCGGCCGCGCCCAGGGTCAGTGCAGTGCCCGACGGCGCGTCCTTCTTCTGGGTGTGGTGCGATTCGACGATGTCACAGTCCCAGCCGGCCAGCGCCTGCGCCGCGCGCTCGACCAGCTCGTCCAGCACCGCCACGCCCAGGCTGAAGTTCGAGGCCCAGACCAGCGGGATCCTCGCCGCCGCCGCCTCCAGCGCCTGGCGCTGCGTGCTGGAGATGCCGGTAGTGCCCGAGACCAGCCCCGCACCACGTTCCACGCACAGTGCCAGCATCGGGTCGAAACCCTCCGGCAGGCTGAAGTCGATCGCCACGTCGAATGCCGGCGCACCGGGCAGCTCGCTGGCCGCGAAGAACGGTACGCCATCGACCACGCGCTGGGCCGGCGCACGACCCGTCACCGCAGCGGCGATCTGCAGGGTTTCGGGATGTTCGGCGGCCAGCCGCAGCAGGGCCTGGCCCATGCGCCCGGAGGCACCGTGGATGAGCAATCGCAGGGGAGTCTGGTTCATGCCTGCAGGCTAGCGGCAGCACGCCCGCTCCGGCAAGCGCCATCGCTGCTACGCTGCATGCCCTTTCATGCAATGGATGGCAGTTCCCTCATGCAGATCAGTGAACAGCTGGTGCTGGTCACCGGTGCCGGGCGCGGACTTGGCCAGCACATCGCCCGCGCCTTCGCCGCGCAGGGCGCGCGCGTCATCATCAACTACCACCGAAGCGAAGGCGCTGCACGTGCTCTGGCTGCCGAGCTGGGCGGACAGGCGATCGCGCTGCCGGCCGATGTCACTGAGCGCGCCGAGGTCGATGCAATGCTGCAGCACGCCCTCGCCCACTTCGGCCAGGGCGTCACCACCGTAGTCAACAACGCACTGGCAGCGTTCTCGTTCAATGGTGATGCCCGCGACGGCGCCGCCGACATCGGCTGGCCGGCGTTCCAGGCGCAGTTCGAGGGCAGCGTGCGCGGCGCGCTGAACACCGTGCAGGCCGCCCTGCCCGGCATGCAGGCCCGTCGCTTCGGTCGGGTGATCAACATCGGCACCAACCTGTTCCAGAATCCGGTGGTGCCCTATCACGACTACACCGCCGCCAAGGCCGCACTGCTGTCGCTGACCCGTACCCTGGCCGGCGACCTCGGCCCGCATGGCATCACCGTGAACATGTTGTCGGGCGGCCTGCTGCGCACCACCGATGCCAGCGCCGCCACCCCGGAAGCAGTGTTCGACTACATCGCCGCCAACACGCCACTGCGCAGCGTCACCACGCCGGCCGAGTTCGCCGATGCCGCGCTGTTCTTCGCCAGCCCCTGGTCGCGCGCGGTGACCGGTCAGAACCTGGTGGTCGATGGCGGGCTGGTGCGGGACTGAGTCGATGCGCATCTCCGAAGTCAGCCGCCTGACCGGCGCCAGTGCCAAGGCCATCCGCCTGTACGAGGCGCGCGGACTACTGCCGCCGGTGCCACGCCTGAACCGCTATCGCGACTACAGCGAACAGGACGTGGCCTGGGTGCAGCTGATCCGTCAGGCACTGGGGCTGGGCATCACCCTGGCCGCGATCTCACGCCTGCAGGGCCGCGATGGACGGCTCGACTGGCCAGCGGTACTGGCCTTGCTGGAGCAGCAGCGCGGCCGCATCGCCGACGAGCGGATGCGGCTGGCAAAGGTCGAGCGCGACCTGCAGCTGGTCAGCGACGAACTGCAGCAGTGGCTGCACTCCGGCAGCGGCGACTGCATCCTGGAACCCAGCGGCTGCACCACCCCGGTTTGACTCTGCCCCTGGGGCAGACCCCAACCTCGCGCACTTTCCATTGCCCGAGGTTGCCGTGTCCCGTTCCATCCTGATCCTGCTCGGCCATCCCGACCGCGACAGCCTGTGCGGCGCCCTCGCCCAGCGCTACGCCACCGCCGCCGAGAACGCCGGTCACCAGGTACGCCTGATCGCGCTGGGTGACCTCCAGTTCGACCCGGTACTGCGCCACGGCTACCGTCAGATCCAGCCGCTGGAAGCCGACCTGCAGGACGCCGCGGAAGCGATCGAGGCCTGCGATCACCTGGTGCTGGTCTACCCCACCTGGTGGGGCGCGATGCCGGCACTGCTGAAGGGCTTCTTCGATCGCGTGCTGCTGCCGGGGTACGCCTTCCGCTACCGGCGCGATTCGGTGTGGTGGGACCGGCTGCTGGCCGGGCGCAGCGCGCGGGTGATCACCACGCTGGATACGCCGCCCTGGTACTACCGCTGGATCTACCGCGACCCGGGCGTCGCCCAGATCCGCGCCACCATCCTGCAGTTCTGCGGCATCCGCCCGGTGCGTGTCAGCCGCCTTGGCGCTGTACGCAGCAGTACAGCGGCACAACGCAGCAAGTGGCTGGCGCTGGCGGCGGACCTGGGCTCACGCGCCTGGTAGATCCACGCCATGCGTGGATGAAATGGTGGCCAGTGTTCCGCGTGTCGCGTTTGCCAATTGACCGCCAGGCACCGCGCCTCAAGGCTGTGCCCCCCCTGTTCCGGCCCGGGCAAAGCCCATGAAATCCTCGACTGTCTTCAGCAAGTGCGCCAGGAAGACCGGCTTTGCCGGGACCACGACTACCCGCTACCGCTTGCTGGATGACGCCCTGCTTGTCGTGAATCACCAGCGTGCCAGCGAAAGCCGGGGTTTCTATGTGAATGCTGGACTCTACTTTCCAGAGCTGCTCGAGCATCCCCTCGCACCTGACGATCTTGAAACGGCTTTCAGGTACCGCTCCAGCATTCCCACGCCCCACGTCGACTGGCGGATCGAAGAGACACCAGGCCTGCGCCGGGCCTTCATCCAGCAGGATCTTGAAGACCTGCTGCAGGCTGGTAACCGCGACGGACTGAAAGGCCTGCTGCTCGATGCCCTTGCCGACGTGGCCGGCTTCGCGGCAGCCCATGGGAACCGGGAATCGGTGCGGCGATTGAATCGGGATGGACGCTTCCGGGCGATCATCCGCAGAGAGGTCTGAACCCCGGAAGCGTGCGAACCAAGGTTCGCACCCACCAGCGCAGGAGAAGCAGCGTCAGTGCCGCTTCGGCGGAGTCGGCCCGCAGCTGTCGCAACCGCCACAGGCGCCACCACTCCCGCTCGCCGGCGGCGCGACCTTCCGCCCCAGCGCCTGCAGCCAGGCAGCACGGCCCGGCTTCAGCAGGGCCAGCGCCAACGCACCGCGCAGCTTGCGCACGGTACCGGGGAACTGCTTCTTCAGCACCACCCAGGCACTGACCAGCACGGCCACCGCGATGATCAGGTACTGGATCAGCAGGCCGGCATCCATCAGCCGCCTCCCAGCGCCCTGGTCACCTGGTAGGTGATCAGGGCGGCCACGTAGGCCGCCGCGAACAGGTAGAACGCAGCGAAGCCCATCTGCTTCCACGAGTTGGTCTCGCGCTTGATGGTGGCCAGCGTCGAGATGCACATCGGGGCGTAGATGTACCAGACCAGCAGCGACAGTGCGGTGGCCAGCGACCAGCCATCGCTGATCAGCGGGGTCAGTGCTTGGCTGGCGGCATCGTCATCGGCTGCCGACAGCGCATACACGGTGGCCAGTGAAGACACCGCCACTTCACGCGCGGCCAGGCCCGGGATCAGCGCGATGCAGATCTGCCAGTTGAAGCCCAGCGGCGCGAAGAATGCCGCCATCGCATGGCCGATCTGGCCGGCGTAGCTGTAATCGATCGCGGGCATGGTGGCCCCCGCCGGCGCTGCCGGGAACGACAACAGCACCCAGAGCAGGATGGTCAGCGCCAGGATGATGCCGCCAACGCGCTTGAGGAAGATCATGCCGCGCTCGTACAGGCCGACCGCCAGGTCACGCACGTGCGGCAGGCGGTACGACGGCAATTCCAGCATCAGCGGATGCTCGCTCTTGTCGCGGCGCCACTTCTTCATGATCCACGACATCGCCAGCGCGCTGAGGATGCCGGCCGCGTACAGGCCGAACAGCACCAGGCCCTGCTGGTTGAACACGCCCCATACCGTCTTCTGCGGAATGAACGCACCGATCAGCAGCGCGTACACCGGCAGGCGTGCGGAACAGGTCATCAGCGGCGCCACCAGGATCGTGGCCAGGCGGTCACGCGGGTCCTGGATGCTGCGCGTGGACATGATGCCCGGCACTGCGCAGGCGAAGCTGGACAGCAGCGGGATGAACGAGCGACCGGACAGGCCGGCAGCGGCCATCATGCGGTCGAGCAGGAACGCCGCACGCGGCAGGTAGCCGGATTCCTCCAGCACCAGGATGAAGAAGAACAGGATCAGGATCTGCGGCAGGAACACCACCACGCCACCGACACCGGCGATGATGCCGTCGGTCAGCAGGCTGGCCAGCGGGCCTTCCGGCAGCACGCTGCCGACGAAGGCGCCGAGCCAGGCGAAACCGGCCTCGATGGCGTCCATCAGCGGCGTCGCCCAGGCGTACACGGCCTGGAAGATCAGGAACATCACCACCGCCAGGCTGACCAGGCCGAACACCGGGTGCAGCAGCCAGCGGTCCAGCGCGTCGTCGATCTTCGCGGTCCGCGCCGGCATGCGCACGGCCACCGACAGGATCTCGCGCACCTTGGCGTGGTAATCGATGCCACCTTCCGGGCCCGGCACCGGTGCATCCAGGTGCGGGACCATCGCATCCAGGCGTTCGACCAGGGCCCTGGCGCCCTGCTTGCGCACCGCCACGGTCTCCACTACCGGCACGCCCAGCTCGCGCTCCAGCGCGGCCACGTCCACCTGGATGCCACGGCGCTGGGCCGCATCAACCATGTTCAGCGCCACCACCATCGGCTTGCCCAGCTCGCGCAGTTCCAGCGCGAAGCGCAGGTGCAGGCGCAGGTTGGTGGCGTCGATCACGCACAGCAGCACATCCGGCGCGGCTTCGCCCGGGTAGAAGCCCCGGCACAGGTCACGGGTGATCGCCTCGTCCAGGCTGGCCGGATGCAGGCTGTAGGCGCCCGGAAGGTCGAGTACCGCGAACTCGCGGCCGGACGGCGCACGCAGACGGCCTTCCTTGCGCTCGACGGTGACGCCGGTGTAGTTGGCAACCTTCTGCCGGCTGCCGGTCAGCTGGTTGAACAGTGCGGTCTTGCCGCTGTTGGGGTTACCGACCAGCGCAACGCGCAGGGGGGCGGTAGTGGCAGTAGCAGTCATGCGCGTCGTTCCTGGCTGGCGGCGTCGACCACGACCCGCTTGGCTTCACTGATCCGCAGCGCGAAACGGGTGAACCCGACCTGCACCAGCAGCGGCTCTCCCCCAACCGGACCCTTGGCCACCAGGCGCACTTCCTCGCCCTTCACGAAACCCAGCTCGCGCAGGCGACGGGCGATGGCATCGTTGGCATGCAGGTCCTGCACGGACTCGACCACGGCCGAGGTGTGCAGCGGCAGTTCGGACAGCGTCATCTAGCGTGTTCTCTGCTGGATGTAAATGGTTCTCGATTCTAACATTCCCGCGTCGCGTCATGGCCCATGACCAATGGCCCGCTATGATCCATACAGGTATGGAGTGACCCTGGAATCCCATGAACGATGCTTTGCAGATCGAGCGCAGCGGCGCCGTCCTCACCCTCTGGCTGAACCGGCCGGAGCTGCACAACGCCTTTGACGCCGGGCTGATCGCCCGGCTGACCGCCGCACTGGAGGCCGCCGGCCACGATGCTTCGGTGCGCGCGGTGGTGCTGGCCGGCCACGGCGCCTCCTTCTCGGCCGGTGCCGACATGCAGTGGATGCGCGGCATGGCGGCAGCCAGCGAAGCCGATAACCGCGAGGACTCGCTGGCCCTGGCCCGGCTGATGCGCACCCTGGACGAGCTTCCCAAGCCGACCCTGGCCCGGGTCCACGGCGCGGCCTTCGGTGGCGGCGTCGGCCTGGTCGCCTGCTGCGACATCGCCATCGCCAGCACCTCGGCCCGTTTCGGCCTGACCGAAAGCCGCCTGGGCCTGCTGCCGGCGGTGATCTCGCCCTATGTGATCGAAGCCATCGGCCCGCGCCAGGCCCGTCGCTGGTTCGCCACCGGCGAGCATTTCGACGCCGACACCGCGCTGCGCATCGGCCTGGTCCACCAGCTGGTCGAGCCCGAACGCCTGGACGAGGCCGTGCAACGCCAGCTGGCCCTGCTCGACAAGGCCGGCCCGATCGCCTCGTCCACCGCCAAGCAACTGGTCCGCCAGGTCCGCGACAGCCATGACCGCGACACCCTGGATCGCGATAATGCCGCCCTGATCGCGCGCCTGCGGGTGTCGGCAGAGGGCCAGGAAGGCCTGGGCGCCTTCCTCGACAAGCGCGCCCCCCATTGGGTCACGGAAGCCTGAACATGCTCGATCATCTTGGTTTGACCAGCGCCGACCTGGCGCGCAGCAAGGCCTTCTTCCTGCAGGCACTGGCGCCACTGCAGATCGGCGTGGTGATGGAAGTGACCGCCGAACAGACCGGCGCGCACGACCACATCGGCTTCGGCAGCGACGGCAAGCCGTTCTTCTGGCTTGGCAATGGCGGCACCGCCAGCCATGGCGTGCATGTGGCCTTCGCCTGCGCCAGCCGCGACCAGGTGGACGCCTTCCATGCCGCCGCCCTCGCCGCCGGTGGCCGCGACAACGGCGCCCCGGGCCTGCGCCCGTGGTATCACCCGGACTACTACGGCGCCTTCGTGCTGGACCCGGATGGCAACAACATCGAGGCGGACTGCCACCGCCCTGCCAATGGGGCAACCGCATGAGCGACTACGTCCGCATCGTCGAGGTCGGGCCGCGTGACGGCCTGCAGAACGAAAAGCAGTCGGTCTCCACCGGCGACAAGATCGAACTGATCAACCGCCTGTCGGCCACCGGCCTGCGCAGCATCGAGGCGACCAGCTTCGTCAGCCCGAAGTGGATCCCGCAGCTGGCCGATGCCGCCGAGGTCTACGCCGGCATCCAGCGCCGGCCCGGCATCCACTACCCGGTACTGGTGCCGAACGAACAAGGCTACGACCGCGCCCGTGCGGTGGGCGTGGAGGAAGTGGCGGTGTTCACCGCCGCCTCCGAGGCGTTCAACCGCACCAATACCAATGCCGGCATCGACGAGTCGCTGGCCCGCTTTGAACCGATCCTGCGCCGTGCTTCCGCCGATGGCGTGCGCGTGCGCGGCTACGTCTCCACCGTGCTCGGCTGCCCCTACCAGGGCGAAGTGCCGCTGGCTGATGTGGTGCGCGTTGCACGCGCCCTGCACCAGATGGGCTGTTACGAAATCTCGCTGGGCGACACCATCGGCGTCGGCACCCCACGCAAGGCACGGGCGATGCTGAAGGCGGTCGCTGCCGAGATTCCGATGGAAGCACTGGCCGTGCACTTCCACGATACGTACGGCCAGGCCATCGCCAACATCGCCACCTGCCTGGAAGCAGGCGTGCGCGTGGTCGACAGTGCGGTGTCGGGTGCCGGTGGCTGCCCGTATGCCAAGGGCGCCAGCGGCAATGTGGCCAGCGAAGACGTGGTCTACCTGCTGCAGGGCCTCGGCCTGGACAGCGGCGTGGACCTGCCGGCACTGGCCGAGACCGGCCGCTGGCTGGCCGGCCTGCTCGGCCGCGCCACCGCCAGCCGCACCGGGCAGGCGCTGGCCGCCGCCGGTTGACCGCCGCACTGCGCCGCCCCGCAAAGGCGGCGCAGTGCACAACAGCGGCGGTCGCGGCTTCCGTTAGAATCGGCGGTTCTCGAACCTGCAGGACCGTTCAATGCAGCTGTCTTCCGTACGTGCCGTGATCACTGGCGGCGTCTCCGGCCTCGGCCTGGCCGTGGCCCAGCACCTCGTCGCCCAGGGCGGCAAGGTGGCCCTGTTCGACCTCAACGACGACAAGGGCGCTGCCGCCATTGCCGGGCTGGGTGCCGACAAGGCCCGCTATTTCAACGTCAACGTCAGCGATGAGGCGGCGGTGACCGCGGCCATCGACCAGGCCCACGATTTCCTCGGCGGCCTGAACGTGGCGATGAACTGCGCCGGCATCCTGGGCGCCGGCCGCGTGCTGGGCAAGGAAGGCCCGATGCCGCTGGCCGGCTTCCAGGGCACGGTGATGGTGAACCTGGTCGGCAGCTTCAACGTTGCAAAGGCCGCTGCCAACCGCATGCAGCACAACGAGGCCGGCACCGACGGCGAGCGCGGCGTGATCATCAACACCGCCAGCATCGCCGCCTATGAAGGCCAGATCGGCCAGGCCGCGTATGCCGCCAGCAAGGGCGGCGTGGTCTCGATGACGCTGCCGATGGCACGCGAACTGTCGCGCTTCGGCATCCGCGTCAATACGATTGCTCCAGGCGTGTTCTGGACGCCGATGGTCGACGGCATGCCCGAAGCCGTGCAGCAGTCGCTGGCCGCCTCGATTCCGTTCCCGTCGCGCCTGGGCAAGCGGGAAGACTTCGCCAGCCTGGTCGGCTTCATCCTCGGCAACACCTACCTCAACGGCGAGACCATCCGCCTGGACGGCGCTACCCGCCTCGCTCCGAAGTGATTCCCCACGGGCGCCGGGACGGCGCCCTCCCCCAACGACCTAGATCACCATGAAAGCCAACGACATCAAGAAGGGCAACGTCGTCGAGTACAACAACGGCGTGTACCAGATCCGCGACATCGAGCGCAGCTCGCCGCAGGGTCGCGGCGGCAACGTCCGCTTCCGCTTCATCATGTACAGCGTGCCGGGCGGCAACAAGCTCGATGCCAGCTTCGATGCCGACGACAACCTGGTCGAGGTCGAACTGCTGCGCCGCCAGTCCACCTATTCGTACAAGGACGGCGACGCGTTCGTGTTCCTCGATGACGAGGACTACACCCCCTACACCCTGGACGCGGACGTGATCGGCGATGACGCCGGCTACATCACCGATGGCCTGACCGGCATCTACGTGCAGGTGATCGACGAGCAGCCGGTGGCGATCCAGCTGCCGGCCTCGGTGGTGCTGGAAGTGATCGAGACGCCGCCGGAACTGAAGGGTGGCACCGCCACCAAGCGCCCGAAGCCGGCCAAGCTCAACACCGGCATCGAGATCATGGTGCCGGAGTACATCGTCAACGGCGAACGCGTGCTGGTGAACACCGCCACCGGCGAATTCGCGGGCCGTGCCGACTAAGCGCCTCGCGCTGATCGGCTGCCTGTCCCTGCCTGCGGCGCGTTCGCCGCAGGCAGGCCATCGGATGTAGCAGTCGTGTAGCACCGAGCCCACGCTCGGCTGCTGTGCGTTGGACAGGGACTGCAGCCGAGCGTGGCTCGGCTCTACAGGTAGCTTACGGCTGCTTCGCGCCGAAATTGCCGCAGCCGTGGTACTGGCGGGTGCCGATGGTCAGGTTCACCTTGGCATCGAACGCCTCGCCACTCATGTCGTCCTGGCAGGTCGTGCGCTGGAAGCTGAGCTTGACGTCGGTGCCATCAGACGCCTTGCCACTCCAGCCGTCAGCACCTGCGGTGGGCTTGGCGACATCGAAACGACGCTCACCGTAATCCACTTCCACCTGCAGGCCCGGCGTGTCGCCGTCGACAACCGCCAGCCAGCCCGGCTCATTGCCGGTGGCACGGAATGCGGCATTGCCGGCGCTGCCATCGCCTTCAGTGGCTTCGACCGCATGGCACTCGCGATCGGCTTCGCCCTTCAGGCTCAACAGGCCGTCATCGCTGCCCTTGGTCCAGAAGCTGTTGCCCTTGCCATCGCCGTACTTGGCACCCGACGCCGCACGCTCGGAGGTCATGGCGAAGGTGCGTTCGCCGATCACCACCGTGGCCGCATCCTCGCCATTGAAGGTCGCGCGCACGCTCAGATCACCACACTGGTAGGCGGTCTCGCTGCCACCTTCGGTGCTGGCGCTCGGCTGCGGCGCGGCAGGCGGGGCGTCATTGCCGCCTGCGGCGGGCGGCTGGGCCGGCTGGCACGCGGCCAGCACCAACCCGAGGGAGGCTGCCAACAGACTGGGAACTACACGCATGGCTCGACTCCTTGTCGACACTACAGAGAGGCTCGACCCTACCACCTGTCGGTGAGCGGGGCCTGAAAGCGGCCTGACCGCGCTCATGCGGCCAGTACCGCCATCGACAACAGCTGCGCGCCGCTTTCGCCGGAACTGCAGGTCCACACCCGCAGCAGGCGCAGTTTCAGCTCGCGCTCCTGGCCCTGCCCGCGCACCGACAAGCGCACGTCGCTGGACAACAATGCCAGGCGTCCGCACAGCAGCGTTTCCACCGCGTACGACTGCAGGCTGCGCACCTGCAGGTTTCCGGCCAGCCAGTCGCCCAGCCAAGGCAGGTCGAGCAAGCGCCCGCCCTGCCCGTCCATCATGAACAATGCCGGCGATACCAGCGCGGTCAGCGCATCGTGGTCGTCATCCAGCAATGCCTGCCGCAGGCGCTGTTCCAGCGCTGCCAACTGCCGCTCATGCAGGTCTTCAACGATGTCCCGTTCCATCCACGGATCCTTCCGGCATCGGCCGGCGCCTGCGCAGGCGTTGCGCGATCCACTGCCGCGTGCCCTGCACCACTACATAGAAGACCGGCACGAAGAACACCGCCAGCACCGTCGCACTGACCATGCCGCCGAACACACCGGTTCCAATCGCCTGCTGGGTTTCCTTCGACGCGCCCTGCGCCAGCATCAGCGGCACCACGCCCAGCGCGAATGCCAACGAGGTCATCACGATCGGCCGCAGGCGCAGCCGCGCCGCCTCCAACGCCGCTTCAACCAGGCCGCGACCCTGCTGCTGCAGCTGGCGCGCGAACTCGACGATGAGGATCGCGTTCTTCGCCGACAGCCCGATCACGGTGATCATGCCGACCTTGAAGAACACGTCGTTGGGCATGCCCCGCAACAGCACCGCAGCAACCGCACCGAGCAGGCCCAGCGGCACCACCAGCATCACCGCCAGCGGGATCGACCAGCTCTCGTACAGTGCCGCCAGCACCAGGAACACCACCAGCATCGACAACAGCAGCAACCACGGCGCCTGCGCACCGGACTCCCGCTCCTGCAGCGACTGGCTGGTCCACTGCAGGGCAAAACCGGACGGCAGCTTCTCCGCCAACCGCTCCATCTCCGCCATGGCCTGGCCGGTCGACACGCCGGAGGCCGGTGCACCGGACAGGTTCAGCGCCGGGAAGCCGAGATAGCGCTGCAGCTGCAGCGGCGCCTCGGTCCAGTGCGGCGTCACCAGCTCCGACAACGCCACCATGCCGCCTTCGCTGTTGCGCACGTACAGCTTCAGCACGTCCTCCAGCTCCATCCGGTGGGGTGCATCGGCCTGCAGGATCACCTGCTGCAGCCGCCCCTTGTTGGAGAAGTCGTTGACGTACTGCGAGCCCATCGCCGCCGACAGCGTGCTGCTGATCTGCTCGAACCCCACGCCCATCGCCTCGGCCTTGGCGCGGTCGATGTCCAGCCGCACGCTGGTACCTGCCGGCAGGCCATCGGCATGCACCTCCGACAGCAGCGGGCTGGCCTCGGCCAGCTTCAGCAGCTGCTGCAGGGCCGCACGCAGTTCGGCCTGGCTCTGCCCGGTACGCGCCTGCAGGGCGAGCGAGAAGCCGGACGAACGGCCCAGGCTGTCGATCGCCGGCGGCATTACGCTCATCACCTCGCCCTCGGCAATCGTCGCCATCGCCTTCTGCGCGGCCTCCACTTCGCCGGCCGCGGTAGCCCCTGCACGCTCGCCCCAATCCTTCAGCATGGTGTAGGTCAGCGCCGCGCTCGGGCCGGAACCCGAGAAGCTGTAGCCGAGGATCGACTGGTTGGAGCCGATGCCCGGGCGTGACGCCACGTGCCGTTCGTAGGCTTCGACAACGGCCAGCGTGCGTTCGGCGGTGGCTTCGGCCGGCAGCTGGATCGAGGTCATGAAGTAGCCCTGGTCCTCTTCCGGCAGGAAGGCGCCCGGCAGCCAGTGCAGGCCCAGCAGCAGCGCCGCCACCAGAGCCGCGAACACGCCCATGACCCGCCCGCTCCGCTGCAGCACCGACGCCACACCACGCTGGTAACGCCCGGTCATCCGTTCGAAGCCACGATTGAAGGCGCCGAACAGACCGCCCCGACCATGGTGGCCATGGGTGTTCGGGCGCAGCAGGGTCGCGCACAGCGCCGGCGTCAGGCTCAATGCCAGCAGCGCCGAGAACAGGATCGATACCGCCATCGCCACGGTGAACTGGCGGTAGATCGCGCCCACCGAGCCGCTGGCCAGCGCCATCGGAATGAACACCGCAGTCAGCACCAGGGTGATGCCGATCACCGCACCGGTCAGTTCGCGCATCGCCTTGATGGTGGCCTCGCGCGGCGGCAGGCCTTCCTCGGCCATGATCCGTTCCACGCCCTCGACCACCACGATGGCGTCGTCGACGATGATGCCGATTGCCAGCACCATGCCGAACATGGTCAGCACGTTGATCGAGAAGCCCAGCGCCAGCATCACCGCGAAGGTGCCCAGCAACGCGATCGGTGCGACCAGCGCTGGAATCAGCGTGTAGCGCCAGTTCTGCAGAAACAGGTACGTCACTGCGAACACCAGCAGCATCGCCTCCAGCAGCGTCTGCACCACCTTCTGGATCGAGATCTTGACGAACGGCGCGGTGTCGAACGGAATGCTCGATTCCACGCCGCGCGGCAGCAGCGGCGCCAGCTCGGCCATGCGCTCGCGCACCGCCGACGCGGTGCGAACCGCGTTCGCGCCAGGACGCAGCTGCACGCCGGCGGCGGTGGCCGGATGGCCATCCTCGCGGGTGCCCCAGGCATAGCTCTGCGCGCCCAGCTCGACGCGGGCGACATCGCCCAGCACCACCCGCGAGCCGTCGGCCCCGGCGCGCAGCACGATGGCAGCGAACTGTTCCGGCGTGGACAACTGGCCATCGGCGCTGAGCGGCACGGTGATGCGCTGGCCCGGAACACCCGGAGAATCGCCGATGCGCCCCGGCGAGATCTCCAGGTTCTGCTGCTCGATGGCAGCGGCCACGTCACCCATGGTCAGCCCATAGCCGGTCAACCGGGTCGGGTCCAGCCACACGCGCATCGCCTGTTCGGCACCGAACAGCTGCACCCGGCCGACGCCATCGATGCGGCGCAGCTCCTCGATGATGTTGCGCGCCATGAAGTCGCCCAGTGCGGCCTCGCTGACGCTGGCATCCGGCGAACGCAGACCGACCAGCATCAGGAAGCCGGAATCGGCGGCCTCCACGAACAGGCCGTTCTGGCGCACGCTGCGCGGCAGGCGCGGCTCGATCGCCTTGATCCGGTTCTGCACGTCCACCTGCGCCAGCTCCGGGTTGGTGCCCGGCTTGAAGGTGGCGGTGATCGAGGCTTCGCCGGACGTGTCCACCGACGACTCGAAGTACAGCAGGTGCTTGACGCTGGACAGCTCGCGCTCGATCAGGCCGACCACCGCGTCATTCAGCGTCTGCGGGCTCGCACCCGGGTAACTGGCGTAGATGCTGACGCTGGGCGGGGCAACCGCCGGATAGCGCTCCACCGCCAGCCGCGGGATCGCCAGCACACCGGCCAGGATGATGAAGATCGCCAGCACCCAGGCGAACACCGGGCGATCGATGAAGAAACGTGCCATGTTGGATTTTCCTGGAGGGACCGGCCCGGTAGAGGCTCAGCCCTTGCTGCCGGCCTGCACCGCGCCGGCGCTGGCGACCGGCATCTGCCAGTCGCGCGCATCGACCACCACGCCCTCCTGCAGGCGCTCCTGGCCTTCGACCACCACCTTTTCGCCCGCCTTCAGGCCGGTGCGCACCAGCCATTGGCGATCGACACTACCGTCCACTTCCAGCGTGCGGATCACCGCCTTGCCATCGCCACCGATCACCCAGGCATAGGCCTGGCCACCGGCACTGCGCAGCACGGCCTGCTGTGGCACGGTCAGTGCGCTGGCCGGCGCACCCCGCGGCACCTTCGCGCGCACGTACATGCCGGGCAGCAGCTGGCGCTGCGGGTTGTCGACCAGGATGCGCAGGATCACATCACCGGTGCGCGCATCGACATTGATACCGGAGAACAGCATCTGGCCACGCTCGGACAGCGGCTTGCCGGCCGCACCGATGATCGTTACCGGCAGCTCGCCGCCGCCGGCAGCGCTGCGCTGCAGCGACTCCAGCTGCGCGGCCGGCTGGCGCACATCGACGTAGACCTGGTCGATCTGCTGCACCACCGCCATCGGCTCGGCATCGGCCACGCCGACCAGTGCACCTTCGGTCACCAGCGCCTGGTCGATGCGGCCGGCAATCGGCGCGCTGACCGTGGCATAGCGCAGATCGAGCTGGCGGCGGGCCAGGATCGCGCGCGCCTCGTTCACCGCGGCACGGGCCTGTTCGTACTCGGCACTGGCATCGTCGCGGTGCTGCTGGCTGACCGCCTGCGCGGCCGCCAGCGCATGCAGGCGCTGCGACTGCACGCGGCTGCGGCCCAGGGCGGCCTCACTGCGCTGCAGCGCGGCCAGTGCCGAGTCGACATCGGCACGGAACGCCGCCGGATCGATCTGGAACAGGGCCTGGCCGGCGCGCACTTCCGCACCCTGCTCAAACAGCCGGCGCTGCACGATGCCGCCCACCTGGGCACGGATCTGTGCGGTGCGTACGGCGGCCACGCGGCCAGGCAGTTCGTCATCGCGCTGCACGACCTGCGGGCCGACCGTGACCACGCTGACGCGCGGTGCCGCTTCGGGCGTGGCTTCGGGGGCGGAGCAGGCCGTCATGGCCAGGGCGAGGGCCGCGATCAACGCGACCGGAGTCCTGAAGGTTCTCATTGCTGTGCACAATGCCGCGCGGGCGGCTGATAGGTTCTGAAGCGTGCAGTCTGCGGGGCGATGATGGGGTTTCGATGGAGGAACTGTGGAGATACGATGGAGGCAAGCACCTTAAGGCCCCGCCCCTGCATGCATGCCTCCCCTGCCCTCGCCGCCCTCGTCCTGATCGTCGAGGATGAGGCCGAGATCGCCGATATTCTTACCGCCTACCTGGAACGCGAAGGACTACGCACCCTGCGTGCCGCCGATGGCCACAGTGCACTGGACCTGCACCGCAGCGCCCGCCCCGACCTGGTCCTGCTCGACGTACAACTGCCGCGGCTGGATGGCTGGAGCGTACTGACCCAGCTACGCCAGCGCGGCGAAACGCCGGTGATCATGCTGACCGCGCTGGACCAGGACCTGGACAAGCTGACTGCGCTGCGCATGGGCGCCGACGACTACGTGGTCAAGCCGTTCAATCCAGCCGAAGTGGCAGCGCGCGTGCGCGCCGTGCTGCGGCGTACGCTGCGTGGCTCGCGCGTGGACGCACCGACCGCACTGCGCGCGGGCCCGTTGCTGATCGACTCGGCCACCCATGCCGTGCATGTGGAAGGCGACGGCTACAGCCACGAAGTGCTGCTCACCCTCACCGAGTTCAAGCTGCTGCACTGCATGGCGCTGGCGCCGACCCGCATCTTCAGCCGCAGCGAACTGATGCACGAATGCCTGCCGGAAAGCGAGGCGCTGGAGCGCACGGTCGACAGCCATGTCAGCAAGCTGCGCCGCAAGCTGGATGAAGTGGGCATGGTCAATGTTCCGGCCAGCGTGCGCGGTGTCGGCTACCGGTTGATGGCCGACCGCTGATGGCCCGCCTGCGCCGCTCCGGGCTCAGCCGCCACATCATCGTCTCGATGTCGCTGATGGTGATCGGCGTCATCGTGATGATGATCCTGTCGTCGTGGCTGCTGTACGCGGTGCTGGTCGAGTTCTTCCCCGGCAGTGCCGAAGAGCCGGAAAGCTGGCTGCCGACCGGGCCGGAGCTGGCATGGATGGTCGGGGTGATCCTGACCGGCCTGGCACTGGCCATCGCCGCCTCGTTCCGCCTTGCCCACCGCATCCTGTCGCCCTTGAATTCGCTGGTTGACAGCGTGCGCGCGCTTGCCGGCGGCGACCTCGGTGCGCGCGCCAGCGCCCAGGAAAACTCGCCCGGCGAAGTGGCCACCCTGGTCGAGGATTTCAATGCGATGGCGCGCCGCCTGCAGCACATGGAGAGCGAGCGCGCGATGTGGCATGCGGCCATTGCCCATGAACTGCGGACTCCGGTGACGATCCTGCGTGGTCGCCTGCAGGGGCTGGCCGAGGGCGTGTTCCAGCCAGACGAATCCCAGTTCCGCAGCCTGCTGGCACAGGTCGAAGGCCTCTCACGCCTGATCGAGGATCTGCGCGTGTTGAGCCTGTCCGACAACGCGCGGTTGGACGTACGCCGCGCGCGCACCGACGTGGTGGCCGAAGTGCATTCGGTGATGACCCTGGTCGACCCGCAGTTCCGCGCCGCCGGCTTCGTGCTGGAGCTGGAAACCAGCCGCGAGGAACACAACGCGCACTGTGACCCGACACGCTTGCGCCAGGCCCTGCTGGCACTGCTGGAGAATGCGCGTCGCTACGCCAGCCCGGGCAAGGTGCGGATTGCCGTGCACGACACGCCCGGACACGTGCAGGTGGCGATCGAGGACGAAGGCCCGGGCATCGACCCGGAACTTCACACCGACATCTTCACTCCGTTCATGCGCGCCGACGGCTCGCGCTCGCGCCAGGGCGGCGGCAGCGGGCTGGGCCTGGCGGTGGTCAAGGCCATCGCCGATGCACATGGCGGGCGCGTCTACTGCACGCCCGGCAGCGCCGGCGGCAGCCGCTTCGTCATCGAGCTTCCGCGCCAGTAGCCGGCAGCCTGGCCTGTTCGCGCAGGTGCGCGCCGAGTGTGGTCAGATTGGCGTCGATCGCATCCATTTCGTCGCGCTGCGGCGCCGGCAGCGTCTGGCGCAGCTGTACGCGCAGCGCCTGCCACGCCGGCACCGCCTGCGCACTGGCGGTGGCCACGACCTCGGACAACAGCGCCTGCTCATCGGCAAGCGGCAACCCGTAGCCATCGTCGACCAGCAGCGTACCCGGGCGCAGCCATTGCCCACCCTGCTCCAGCAGCTGGCGCAGGCCGCGCGTCTCGGCACTGTCCGGTGCCGCCAGCAGGCGCCGTTTCAGCACATCGCGCGCGCGCAGTTCGGCGCGGCGTTGCGCAGCCTGTTCCAGCAGCAGCAGCCCGGCGCTGGCACGCAGGTCACCCTGCAGCAGCCAGGGCGCACGCTGCTGTGCGGGCAGCTTCAGCCAGGCGCGCACATCGCGCACCGGCAGATCCAGCTGCGAAGCCGCCACATCGAACAACTGCTGGTAATGGTCGCGTGCCGAGGCGAAGTAGTAGCCCTGCGCCTGCGCGGAATCCCGATCAGCCAGCACCTGCTCATCCAGTACCTGCAATCGCGCCAGCCGACGCTTCAACCCGCGCGGACTCAGCTGGGCCAGCCCGGCCTCCCCCAGGCGCGGCACGCCCGCCTGCAGCAGCTTTGCGGTTTCCACCGCGCAGTTGTTGCTGACGAAGTAATAGCGCCCGTCGTAGCTCCAGTGCACCTGTGCAGTGCGCTCGAGCAGGCCGGCGATCTCGCCGGGCGACAACTGCAACGGCAGCGACTGCAACCCACGCAGTTCCACCTTGGTGTACTCGTCCACCACCTGCTGCAGCGGCAGCACGAACAGCCGCGAGGGATAGCCGCCGGTCAGGCCACGCCAGTTGGAAATCTGCACATCACCCACGAATGCGCGGAACGACAGCACGCGGTGGTGCTCCAGGTCCAGGCGGCAGTCCGGCCCCGGCGCACGGCCCGGCCGGCAGATCACCAGCCGCAGCATGCTGTGCCCCCAGCGGCTCATCGGCTGCGCACTGCCTTCGGCGAACAGGTAGTCCACGGCGTAGACGCGCGAAGGATCGAGCTGCAGCAGCGATGCCGCACCCTCTTCCGATTCGGCCTGCAGCAATGGCAACGTGGCCGCGCAGTGCGACTGCGGCAGCGATGGCGGGGTTCCGAAATGGGCCTGGTACCACTGCGCCAGCGCCGGGCGCCGGCAGGCAAACTCGCTGTCGAGCACGAAATGCTCGGCGTTCACTGCCAGGTACTCGGCCGGATCCTTCAGTTCATAGGCATCCGGACTACGGTCACGGAAGTCGTTGCCACCACGGCCGAGATGCCAGGGCTTGCGCTGCCATCCGGCCAGGTCGCGCCAGCGCGCACTGCGCGACCAGTTCGCGCCGCTACGGTCTGCAACATGGGTCAGTTCATGCACCAGCGCGCTGCGTCGTGCACGGCGTGCGCCGGGCACGGCATCATCCAGCAGCTCGCGACGCAGGTCGATGCGGCCGGCGAAAGCGCGACCGTGCACATCGGCCGGCAGGTGGTCGCTCCAGCGCACCTGCACGTGTGCTGGCAGTGAGCGCAGCAGGCCATCTGGCAGCAGGGACTGCACGTCGGCCAGGGTCTGCATCGCCACCTGCTGCTGTGCAGGGCTCAGCCCTTCCGGATCCAGGCGCAGGTCGCTGCTGGCATGTGCGGCCGGAACGGCCAGCAGTAGAGCCAGGCCATGCCTGGCTGCGTTCCGTGCAGATGTCATGGCGTTGCCAGCCAGCGGCCGGCACTACCCGGGATCAACGCGCCAGCAGCGCGCGGGCCAGTTCCAGGTCGCTCTGCTGCTGCGCGGCAGCGCTCTGCTCACGCAGGTGGACCAGCGCGGCCTGCAGGCGGGCGCCACGGATCTGGCCGTCGCTGGCGATGAACGCGGCGGCATCGTCGCGTGCGGCCTGCACCACCTTGTCGTCGCCCGAGCTGCTGGCCGAAGAGCCCGACGATGCACCGGTGGCGGAACCGGCCGAGGTGCCGGCGAAGCTGGAAGCGAAGCCGGCCAGCGGCAGGGACAGCAGGGCGAGCAGCAGAAGCGGACGGGTCATCGGTTCGAAGCCGGTTGTGAGGATGCGTGGAGCGTAACGGGTGCGTGAAGGATTTGCCCGGCTCAAAGGTCGAACAGCTTGCCGGGATTCAGCCGCGCTTGGGGATCGAACGCACGTTTGACCGCCTTCATCAGGGCGATCTCGGCCGGGCCGCGGGTGCTGTCCAGGTAGCCCTTCTTGACCAGGCCGATGCCGTGTTCAGCCGAGATGCTGCCATCGAACCGGGCCAGCACCTGCGCCAGCAGCTTGGTCACATGCTCGCACTGCGCCACGAAATCGGCGTCGCTGGTGTCATCGGGCTTGAGCACGTTGATGTGCAGGTTGCCGTCACCGATATGACCGAACCACACCACATCGAAGTGCGGGTAGGCCTGCCCGATCAATGCCTGGGTCTCGGCCAGGAACGCCGGCATCGCCGAGATCCGCACCGAGACGTCGTTCTTGTAGGGCTTGTAGCGCGCCAGCGATTCGGTGATGCCTTCGCGCAGGCGCCACAACTGGGCGGCCTGGGCATCGCTGGCACTGATCACGCCGTCGCTGACCCAGCCGTTGCCCATGCAGTCCTCGAAGGCCGCCATCGCCGCCGCTTCCTGCGCTTCGTCGTTGGCGGCGAACTCGGTGACCACGTAATACGGGTGCACCTCGTCGAACGGTGCCTGCGCACCATGCGCCAGCACGTGCTCCAGCGCGCGATCAGTGAAGAATTCGAAGGCCTGCAGCTGCAGCCGTGCGCGGAACGCGGCGAATACCTGCATCAGCACTTCGAAGCTGGGCAGCGCCAGCAGCATCACGTTGCTGGCCGGCGGCGGATCGGTCAGCTTCACCGTCGCTTCGACGATCACGCCCAGCGTGCCTTCCGAACCGATCAGCAGCTGGCGGAAGTCATAGCCGCTGGAGTTCTTGATCAGGCCCTTGTTGAGCTCCAGCAACTCGCCACTGGCGGTGACCACCTTCAGCCCGGCGATCCACTCGCGGGTGTTGCCGTAACGGATCACGCGGATGCCACCGGCATTGGTGGCGATGTTGCCGCCGATCGTGCAGGAACCACGCGCGGCGAAATCCACCGGGTAGATCAGGCCGTGGTCCAGCGCGGCGTTGTGCACGGCTTCCAGCGGCATGCCGGCCTGCACCACCAGGGTGCGATCGACCGCGTCGTAGGCCAGCGCCTTGTTCATCCGTTCCAGGCTGAGCACCAGCTCGCCGTTGGCAGCCACCGCGCCACCGGAAAGGCCGGTACGGCCGCCGGACGGCACCACGGCCACGCCCTCGCCCGCACTCCAGCGCATCACCGCCTGCACTTCCTCGACCGTGGCCGGCAGTGCGATCGCCAACGGCGCCGGCGTCCAGCGCCGGGTCCAGTCGCGCCCGTAATGCTCCAGGTCGGCCGGGTCGGTCTTCAGCTTCAGGCCGGGACAGGCCTGCTGCAGCGAGGCAATGCGGGAATCGGTCATGACGGTCCAGCGCGGGGCGTGAAGAACGGGCAAGCGTGCCAGCGGCACGCGCCAGCGTCCAGCCCTGCCGCGCTGCAGATAGCTACGGATGCAACCAATTGCGCACTGCACCATGGGCGCTTCGATCTGGCATAGTGGTCAGCCCCTGTCCCACTGGCCGTGTCGCCCCATGTCGCCGAAGAAGACCTCGTTCCCCAAGCAGGATATCCGCGTGCTGTTGCTGGAGGGGGTCAGCCAGACCGCCGTGGAGGTGTTCAGCGCCGCCGGCTACAGCCAGATCGAGGCGCACACCAAGGCGCTGCCCGAGGACGAACTGAAGGCGCGCATCGCCGAGGCGCACATCGTCGGCATCCGCTCGCGCACCCAGCTCAGCGCCGAGGTGCTGGCCGAGGCCAAGCGCCTGATCGCGGTGGGCTGCTTCTGCATCGGCACCAACCAGGTCGACCTGGACGCGGCCGAGCTGGCCGGCATCCCGGTGTTCAACGCGCCCTATTCGAACACCCGCAGCGTGGCCGAGCTGGTGATTGCCGAGGCCATCATGCTGACCCGTGGCATTCCGCAGAAGAATGCCGAGTGCCATCGCGGCGGCTGGTCGAAGTCGGCCAGCGGCAGCCATGAGGTGCGTGGCAAGACCCTGGGCATCATCGGCTATGGCCACATCGGCACCCAGGTCGGCGTGCTGGCCGAATCGCTGGGCATGCAGGTGATCTTCCACGACGTGGAAACCAAGCTGGCGCTGGGCAATGCGCGTGCTGCGGCCAGCCTGGACGACCTGCTGGCCCGCGCCGACATCGTCACCCTGCATGTGCCGGAGACCCCGGCCACGCAGTGGATGATCGGCAGCACCGAGCTGGCGAAGATGCGCAAGGGCGCGCACCTGATCAACGCCGCGCGCGGCACCGTGGTCGACATCGATGCGCTGGACGCGGCGCTGGCCAGCGGCCACGTCGGTGGCGCCGCGCTGGACGTGTTCCCGGTCGAGCCGAAGGGCAATGGCGATATCTTCGAATCGCCGCTGACCCGCCACGACAATGTGATCCTGACCCCGCACGTGGGCGGCAGCACGCTGGAGGCGCAGGACAACATCGGCGTGGAGGTGGCGGCCAAGCTGGTGCGCTACAGCGACAACGGCAGCACCCTGTCGGCGGTCAACTTCCCGGAAGTGACCCTGCCCGAACACGAAGACAGCCTGCGCCTGCTGCACATCCACCAGAACGTGCCGGGCGTGCTGTCCAAGGTCAACGAGATCTTCTCGCGCCACAACGTCAACATCGACGGCCAGTTCCTGCGCACCGACCCGAAGGTGGGCTACGTGGTGATCGACATCACCGCCAGCGAGGAACAGGCCGCCGCCGTGCGCGACGAGCTGGCCGCGATTCCGGGCACGCTGCGGACACGCATCCTGTATTGAAAAAAGGGGACGGAGGGGATTAAGTCGTTTGCGGCACATGCGCTATAAACGACTTAATCCCCTCCGTCCCCTTTTTACCTCAACGTGCCAGCCACCGGCGCGCCATGCGCTGCATGGACTCGTCCGATTCCGGATCGGACACGACTTCGGTCACCGGCCGCCATGCCAGGTCAAGTGACTCCTCGCTGAGCACGAAGGCTTCGCCACCCAGCGCGCGGATTACGAAACGCACGTCGTAGTGCCAGTGCCCCGGCACGTCCTTGCGCTCCGGGATCCAGTGCTTGTCCAGATCGAAGATCGCCGGGTCTTCCAGCACCAGGCCGCTCAGGCCCGACTCCTCTTCGGCCTCCTTCAGCGCCACCTGGGCCAGGTCACGGTCGCCGTCGGCGTGGCCGCCCAGCTGCAGCCAGCGTTGCAGCTTGCGGTGGTGGGTCAGCAGCAGGCGCTGGCCATCGGCACTGACCAGCCAGCAGCTGGCGGTGAAGTGGCCGGCCAGGCGCTCGCGGCGGAACGGATCTTCCGGATCGTCCAGCAATGTGCCGAATTCGGCAGCCAGTGCGTCGTGGGCAGGCTCACGGCGGGCATAGTCCCGCAGCAGGCCACGCAGGCGATCGTCAAGCACGGCAAGGGTTTCGGCGGTCTGGCGCATGAATGGGGGCGGTCTGGAAAAATACTGCTCATTATCGCCGTTCATTGTTGCGATTGCGCTTGTGCGTTGGCTTCAGCTTTGGCTAAGGTACAGCGGGCCGTTCGCGCGGCCTTCACCATTCCAGGGTTGCCGGCAACGTATCGGCGGCCCACCCCATCCGATCACTAGGAAGTACTGCATGCTGAAAGCTCTGTTGAGGGTCAAGCCGGTTGAACCGGCCGGGCACGTCGATGCCGGCGAACCCATCGAAGGCAGCCTGGACGGCGAAGCCACGCTGAAACGGACCCTCACGGCTAAACACCTCATCCTGCTTGGCGTGGGTGCGGTGATCGGCGCTGGTATCTTCGTGCTGACCGGCCAGGCCGCGGCCAACCATGCCGGCCCGGCGGTGATGCTTTCGTTCGTGCTGGCCGGTTTCGCCTGTGCCCTGGCGGGCCTGTGCTACGCCGAGTTCGCGGCGATGATGCCGGTCTCCGGCAGTGCCTACTCGTACTCCTACGCCACCCTGGGCGAAGGCATGGCCTGGTTCATCGGCTGGTGCCTGGTGCTGGAGTACCTGTTCGCCTCGGCCTCGGTCGCGGTGGGCTGGTCGGCGTACCTGATCAGCTTCATCACCACCACCTTGCACATGCCGTTCCCGGACCTGCTCAGCGCCGCGCCCATCGCCTGGACCGGCAGCGAGTTCGTCTCCTCCGGCAAGCTGTTCAACCTGCCGGCGGTGCTGATCGTGGCGGCGGTGTCCGGCCTGCTGTACGTGGGCGTGACCCAGTCGGCCTTCGTCAACGCCATCATCGTGGCAATCAAGGTCACCGTCATCTGCCTGTTCATCGGCATCGGCGCGGCCCATATCGACCCGGCCAACTGGCAGCCGTTCATCCCGGAAAACACCGGCGTGCCGGGTGAGTTCGGCTGGAGCGGCATCTTCCGCGCCGCCACCATCGTGTTCTTCGCCTACATCGGCTTCGACGCGGTCTCCACCGCCGCCGGTGAAACCAAGGACCCACAGCGCAACATGCCGATCGGCCTGCTCGGCTCGCTGGCGGTGTGCACGATCGTCTACATCATCGTCTGCGCGGTACTGACCGGCATGATGCCGTACCACCTGCTGGGCACCGACAAGCCGGTGGCCACCGCGCTGGAGCCCTACCCGACCCTGTCCTGGCTGAAGACGTTCGTGGAAATCGGCGCCATCGCCGGCCTGTCCTCGGTGGTGCTGGTGATGATGATGGGCCAGACCCGCATCGCCTACACCATCTCCCGCGACGGCCTGCTGCCGAAGTTCTTCGGCAAGGTCCACGCCCGCTTCCGCACCCCGTACGTCGCCACCATCGTGGTCGGCGTGATCGCTGCCGCGCTGGCCGGCCTGGTGCCGCTGAACGTGCTCGGCGAACTCGTCTCGATGGGCACCCTGCTGGCCTTCGCCACCGTCTGCGTCGGCGTGCTGGTGCTGCGCTATACCAAGCCGGACCTGCACCGCCCGTTCCGCGTGCCGATGGTCTGGATCATCTGCCCGCTCGGCGCTGCCACCTGCCTGTTCCTGTTCTGGCAGGCGTTCGTGGTGCATTGGCACCTGTTCGTTGGCTGGACCCTGCTCGGCCTGCTGATCTACCTGGGCTACGGCATCCGCAACAGCAAGCTTGCCAAGTCGCCCTGATCCGCCTACGGGCCGGCCTCGCGCCGGCCCGTCCGTTTTCCCCGCGCGCCGCCCGTGGCGCGCTTCGACAAGACCACCACACATGTTCAAGCAACTGTGGGCCACCAAGCACCCGCATGCCGCCCATGAAGAGGCCAACGGCCTGAGCCTGCGCCGCCACCTCGGCCCCTGGGGCCTGACTGCCCTCGGTATCGGCGCGGTGATCGGCGGCGGCATCTTCGTCATCACCGGCCAGGCCGCCGCCAACCACGCCGGCCCGGCCATCATGCTGTCGTTCGTACTGGCCGCCATCTGTTGCGCCTTCTGCGCACTGGCCTATGCCGAATTCGCCTCGATGGTGCCGGTCTCCGGCAGCGCCTACACCTACACCTACGCCACCTTCGGCGAGCTCTCGGCCTGGTTCATCGGCTGGATGCTGGTGCTCGAGTACGGCGTCTCCGCCTCGGCGGTCGCGGTCAGCTGGACCGGCTATTTCCTGAGCCTGCTCAGCCAGTTCGACATCCATCTACCGGCGGCGCTGGTCAGCGCCCCACTCGATGCACAGCTGCGCCCCACCGGCGCGATCGCCAACCTGCCGGCCGCTGCGCTGGTACTGCTGCTGACCTGGCTGTGCTACGTCGGCATCAGCAAGTCCTCGGCGATGAACATGGCGATGGTCGTGCTCAAGACCGGCCTGATCCTGCTGGTCATCGTGGTCGGCTGGAAGTATGTGGACACCAGCAACTGGACCCCGTTCATTCCCGCCAACGAAGGGCCTGGCAAGTACGGCATGGAAGGCGTACTGCGTGGCGCGGCGATGGTGTTCTTCGCCTACATCGGCTTCGAAGCGGTGTCGGTGGCGGCGCAGGAATCGAAGAATCCGCAGCGTGACATGCCGTTCGGCATGATGCTGTCGCTGGTGATCTGCACCGTGCTGTACATCGCGATGGCTGCGGTGATGAC
Organism: Stenotrophomonas sp. YJH_SMC_6; assembly: GCF_059371335.1. NCBI lineage: Bacteria > Pseudomonadati > Pseudomonadota > Gammaproteobacteria > Lysobacterales > Lysobacteraceae > Stenotrophomonas > Stenotrophomonas sp. YJH_SMC_6. Next base: position 76,407 of record NZ_JCAFUM010000010.1, read on the forward strand.
CGGCCTGGTGCCGTTCCAGCTGCTCGGCACCGACGAGCCGGTGGTGACTGCCGTGGCCGCGCATCCGCAGCTGGGCTGGCTGCGCTGGGTGGTCGAGGTCGGCGCGCTGGTCGGCCTGTCCTCGGTGGTGCTGGTGATGATCATCGGCCAGCCGCGCATCTTCATGATCATGGGTCGCGACGGCCTGCTGCCGCCGGTGTTCACCAGGATCCACCCGAAGTACCGCACTCCGCACATCAACACCGTGATCACCGGCATCGGCATCGCGCTGCTGGCGGCGCTGTTCCCGCTGGACATCCTGGGCGAGCTGACCTCGATGGGCACGCTGATCGCGTTCGCCGCAGTCTGCGCCGGCGTGCTGATCCTGCGCCGTACCCAGCCGGACCTGCCGCGCCCGTTCCGCATGCCGATGGCGTGGCTGATCTGCAGCCTGGGCGTGCTGAGTTGCCTTGCCCTGCTGTCGGCGATGACGATGCACAACTGGATGCTGATGGGGGTGTGGACGTTCGTCGGTTTCGTGATCTATTTCTGCTACGGGTTCCGGCACAGCCGCCTGCGCGCGAAATAAAGGGATTGCAGGGCCTGCGGCCCTGCACCCGCCGGAGCCGGAGCAACTTCCAGAGCAACAGCTGGGTTGAGGGTTTCGCGGGGAGGCATGGGTTAGCGGGGGACGCCGTGAATCCATCCCTGGAGGCTTGGCCGCGGCATCCATGCCGCGGACACCCCCGCGAACCCATGCCTCCCCGCCCCTGACACTTTCCCGGCACGTCCGGTAGATCCACGCCATGTGTGGATGATGGTCATTCCCAGCGACCAAGGCGCCCGACGATGATCATCTGCGGCCAAACCAGATGGTCTTCTGTATCCAGCCTGCGCCGCCCATGCAACCCATGAAGTACTCATGGTTACCGTTGACGTTGACGTCCACGGTGTAGCGCTCGGTCTTTGGCATCAGCATCGCTCTGCCCTGCAGCGCCACCGCGACTCATCCAGCGGATCAGCATGATCACTGAAGCGGGCCCATTCGGTCGCACAACCGCCGGTCAACAGCGCAAGCCCCGCAGCAACGGCCATTCGCATACACGTAGCCATCTCCATCATCACTTCTCGATTTCCGGTCGCAGCACGCGCTCGTACTTTCCGTCCAGGTCGTACGTGTTCTTGTCCTGCCCCCTGCTCGTCTCCAGCCTCAACGCCTAAACGGTTCGCAGAGCCATGTCATTCTCCGCTGGCCACTGTTGCCTGGACTCCGTTGAGCATCAACCGGTCGAGCAGCTGTCGTCCGCTGCGCCCGCCCCGCCTAGCGGCGATTGAACCAGATGAGCTGCTGCTGCCAGCCGGCACCGGCCATGCAGGCATTGAACTCGCTGCTGCGGTCGGACGCGTTGACGTCGACGATGTAACTCTCATCTTTCGGCATCGGCACCATGTTGTACTTGCCGTCAATGGCGCAGACTTCATCAAGCCTGCAGGGCACCTTGCGGTCTTCGTAGACAGTGCGCGTGGCCACTTCATTCCTGACCGGCCAGTGATCGTCGGCCTGCGCCTTGCAACTCGAATGGGCGGGGCCGAATGACCGGGCACCCGCATCCATCTTCACCCATTCCATCGTGCAGCCATTGCTGGCAAGCATGATGCCAATCACCCCCAACATCCCCATCGCGCGCGCGATCATCGAAGTACTCCTTTCCCTGGCGCTCGCCGGAATCTCTGCGGCAATCCGATGATGTTTCGCAGCAAGAGGGCTGTCCACGACCGGAATCGCTTCCAGCGGGAGCGCTGTCCTCCCCATTCAGCCAGCGCTGTGCTTGCCTCGATCCAACCCCTGCGCGCCGCCTGCCAGCACACCGCTTCGCGTTGCCCACGCAACAGGCAGGCGGTCGCCGCGCGGGCCCAGCATCGGGCCGGATCACGTAAAATGCCGTCCATGGACACCACCACCTTCCCCTACGACACCGCCCGCCTGGGCGAACTGGCCCAGCTGCTGATCGACAACGTCCGCGAACTGGCCCAGGCCGGCTGGACCCCGGCCACCAGCAGCAACTTCTCCCACCGCCTGGACGACCGCCACGCCGCGATCACCGTCTCGGGCAAGGACAAGGGCCGCCTGATCGAGGACGACATCATGGTGGTGGACTTCGATGGCAAGGCCGTCGGCCGCCCGCTGCGCCCCTCCGCCGAAACCCTGCTGCACACCCAGCTGTACCGCCGCTTCCCGGAAATCGGCTGCGTACTGCACACCCATTCGCCGGTGCAGACCATTGCCTCGCGCCTGTACGCGCCGCAGGGCCATGTGCACCTGGAAGGCTACGAGCTGCTGAAGGCCTTCGCCGGCAACAGCACCCATGAGATGGCCGTGGACGTGCCCGTGTTCGCCAACACCCAGGACATGGACCTGCTCTCGGCCCAGGTCGACGACCTGCTCGACCGGCAGAACCTGTGGGGCTACCTGATCGATGGCCATGGCCTGTACGCCTGGGGCCGCGACATGGCCGAAGCGCGCCGCCACCTGGAAGCCTTCGAATTCCTGTTCCACTGCGAGCTGGAGCTGCGCAAGCTGCGCGGCTGAACCCGCGCGCAGGTACAGATGCCGATCCGGAATCTGCGCCCTGCCCCCGCCCTGCTACCCTGTCTTCCCCCCGAGACGTTCAAGCTGCCGCCATGAGCCGACTGCGCATCTACGACGACACCCGCCCCGAATCGCCGCTGCTGGACACCCAGGACGGCGCGGTCATTGCTGCCGAACTGCAGAAGATCGGCGTCACCTTCGAACGCTGGCAGGCCACTGCACCGGTCGCACCCGGCGCCAGCCAGGAGGAAGTGTTCGCCGCCTACCGCGCCGACATCGACCGCCTGGTGGCCGAGAACGGCTTCAAGAGCGTGGATGTGGCCTCGATCGCCCCGGACAACCCGAACCGCGCCGAGCTGCGCAAGAAGTTCCTCGACGAGCACTTCCACAAGGAAGACGAGGTGCGCTTCTTTGTCGCCGGCTCCGGCCTGTTCACCCTGCACGTGGAAGACAAGGTCTACGAGATCGAGTGCGTGAAGGATGACCTGATCGCCGTGCCCGATGGCACCACCCACTGGTTCGACATGGGCGATGAGCCCAGCTTCGTGGCGATCCGCTTCTTCACCGAGCCGGATGGCTGGGTCGGTCATTTCACCGGCACCGACATCGCGCAGAAGTTCCCCCGTTACGTACCCACCCAGGCGTCCTGATCCATGCAGCCCCGCGTCATCCTGACCGATATCGAAGGCACCACCAGCAGCATCTCGTTCGTCAAGAACGTGCTGTTCCCCTATGCCCGCAAGGCCTTGCCCGGCTTCGTCGCCGAACACGGCCAGGACCCGGACGTGCGCCGCTGGCTGGACGCGGTGGCCACCGAGATCGGCGGCGCCTGCCAGGACAGCTTGGTGGCCGAGACGCTGCAGGGCTGGATCGACCAGGACCGCAAGCACACCGCGCTGAAGGCGCTGCAGGGCCAGATCTGGGACGAAGGCTACCGCCGGGGCGATTACACCGCGCATTTCTACCCGGAAGTGGCACCGATGCTGAAGGGCTGGCATGCCTCGGGCCTGCCGCTCTACGTGTACTCGTCCGGCTCGGTGCCGGCGCAGAAGCTGTTCTTCGGTTTCAGCGATGCCGGCGACCTCAGCCCGCTGGTATCGGGCTGGTTCGATACCGAAGTCGGCGGCAAGCGCGAGGCCGACAGCTACCGCCGCATCGTGCAGGCGATCGGCGTCCCGGCCGGCGAGATCGTGTTCCTGTCCGATGTGGTGGAGGAATTGGACGCCGCCCGCGAAGCCGGCCTGCAGACCCGCCTGATTGATCGCCTGGATGACTACCCGATGCCGCGCATCGGCCAGGCCGCCAACGGCCACGAGCGGGTCGAGAACTTCCAGCAGATCCAGCTGTAAAGAAGAGAGGTGTGCGGACCAACGGTCAGCACCTACCCGTCTCCGCGTCTGGTGGATGCCAACCTGGGTTGGCATGTTCCGGGTGTGCCAACCAAGGTTGGCACCTACCAAAACAGCATGTGCCGCCCTCAACGATCGAGGTGCGCGGACCAACGGTCCGCACCTACCCGGCTCCGTGTCTGGTAGATGCCAGCCTTGGGTGGCATGTTCGGGGTGTGCCAACCAAGGATGGCACCTACCCAAACAGGATGTGCCGCCCTCAACGATCGAGGTGGGCGGACCAACGGTCCGCACCTGCCCGTCTCCGCGTCTGGTAGATGCCAACCTTGGTTAGCATGTTCGGTGTGTGCCAACCAAGGTTGGCACCTGCCAATGCGGGATACGCCGCCCTCAACGATCGTTGAGGGTCTTCAGCTTCATTGCTTCGCGCAGGGTCGTCAGGTCCACCGGGCCACGCACCGCGATATCGCGGATTTCGCCCGGCAGCAGATCCAGCAGGTTGTCTTCGACCTGCACATCCAGCGCGCCGAAATCGATCCACGTCGCGCGCACGTAAGACGCGCTTTCCAGGCGCAGACGGTAGTGATCGCCTTCGATGGACAGGGTGGCCTTCAGCTTCTGCCGCGGCAACACCTGGTCCTTGGCTTCGACGAATCCGACGATCTGGCGGGCACTGACCGCCCCGTTCTGCAGCAGCTCGAACACGGCCACCGTGCGCTTCGGATCGGCACCGGCCAGCAGCTCGGCATCGCGGAAATCACCAATCGAGGTGACGCCCGCCGCCGTCAACGTCACCGCGTCCTCGCGACGACGCAGCACCTTGCCATCCACATCCATCACCCGCAGCCGCCAGCGTGCATCTCCGGCAGCGCCATCATTGATCAGGCGCACCCGCGTACTGCCCTCGTCACGCAATGCCGCCAGCGTGGCCGGCGCGAAGAAGCGCCGCGCGGCAAAGTGCAATGCCTTCCAGCGACCGAAGTAGTCCACGCTGGACCATGAAGCACCCGGCCAGACGTCGTTGAGCTGCCAGTACAGCGAGCCCATGGTGTACGGCCGCGAAGCGCGATGGTGCAACGCGGCCAGCGCGATGCCATCGGCCTGCATCACCTGGCTGAGGTAGACGAAGTCCTCGAAGTCCTTCGGCGTGCCGTAGCCCAGTTCGATGTAGTGCAGCAGGCGGCTGTTGCCCTCGCCGGCCATGAATTTCTGGTGCGCGCGGATCACCGGGCTGTCGATGCGCTGCTCGGCGCGGGTGGCGATCTGGTCAACGGTGGCCACCGACGGCCATGCCTGCAGGCCGTACTCGGACATGAAGCGCGGCGTCTCGCGCAGGTAAGCCTGCACCGGCAGCGCCGGATTACCCCAGACCTGCCAGTAGTGCTTGTCGCCACGGGTAGAGTCGTTCGCCTTTTCGCCCAGGTCGTTACTGGGCGAGCTGGACCAGTACGGCACGCCCAGTCCCTCCTCACCCACCACCCGGCGCAGGTCATTGCCGAACAGGTCGACATAGCCCTGCCAGACCTTCGCTGCAAACGCCGGGTCGGCCGCCTTCAGGTCGCGGCCGTGGCCCCAGTCCTTCCAGGCGGTTTCTTCCTCGTTGTTGCCACACCACAGCACGATGCTGGGGTGATGGCGCAGCCGGCGCACATTGTCGCGTGCCTCGGCCACCACGCTGGCACGGAAGGCCGGATCGTAGCCCGGCTGCATGCCACCACCGAACATGAAGTCCTGCCAGACCAGCAGGCCCAGTTCGTCGGCGATGTCGAAGAACGCATCGTCCTCGTAGTAGCCGCCCCCCCAGTTGCGCAGCATGTTCATGTTGGCGTCGCGTGCGGCGGTCAGCACCTGGCGCAGGCGCGCGGCGTCGACCCGTGCGGGGAAGGCATCGAACGGAATGACGTTGGCGCCCTTTGCGAAGATCTCCACGCCGTTGATGACGAAAGCGAAGCCCTGCCCGCCCTTGCCGTCTTCCTCGCGGCGCAGTTCAACCGTGCGCAGGCCGATACGCTGCTCGCGCACCAGCGCTGCATCGGCGCCATCATCCAGGCGGGCCTGCACGGTGTAGCGGTCCTGTGCACCGTGGCCGACCGGCCACCAGCGCTGCGGCTTGACCAGTTCGACCGGTACTTCGACGGCGTTCTGGCCGGGCTTCAGCAGCACCGTGCGCTGCACCTGGGCCACGCTGCGACCCTGCGGATCGCGCACATTCACATGGACCACCGCAGAACCGGCCGCCGCGCCCTGCTCCATCTCCAGCAGCACGGCCAGCTTCGCCTGCTCCGCGCTCAATGCATCGGTACGCACTGCAAGATCGGTCAGGCGGTGCGCATCCCAGGCCTGCAGGTCGACCCCGCGCCACACGCCGGCGGTGACATAGCGCGGGCCCCAGTCCCAGCCGAAGTGATAGGCCGGCTTGCGCGCGAAGTTGCCGACCATCGCGTCCTTGGGCTCATCGCCATAGGGCGAAGGATAGTTGCCGGCGATCTTGTGCGGCATCGCCTGTACACCGGGAAGCAGTGTGCGGATTGGTGAACGGAACACGATCTGCAGTTCATTGCCATTCGCGCGCAGGCGCCCGTCCACGCGCGCACGCCAGGTGCGGTGCGCGTTGTCCGCGCTCAGCAGCGGCCTGCCGTTGAGGCTGACTTCGGCATAGGTATCCAGCCCGTCGAAGCGCAGTTCGGCATTGGGCTTGGCCAGCGTCGCCGCATCCACGTCGAAGCGGGCGCGGTACTCCCAGGCAGCCAGCCCGATCCATTGCAGCTCGGCCTCAGGCGCACCGACGTACGGATCGCGGATCAGCGCGTGGGCGAGCAGGTCGGTGTGCACGCTACCCGGCACCTTCGCCGCACGCCATTGCTGCAGGCCCGGGTGGGCGGCGCCCTGCGCATCGCCGGGCAGCATGCGGAATTCCCATCGCGCCTGCAGCGGGGCTGCAGTTGCCGGGAAGGCGGAGACTGCGATCAGCAGCAGGAGCAGACGGACAACGAGGGAAAGGCGATGCACGTGATACTCCTAATTCTCCGCCGGGCGAAGCCCGGCGCTACCGATTCCGATTCATCATGCGTACGGCGACACGCGCCTCAACGCACCACGTTCAACACTTCGTAGCACGCGCCCATGGTGTGGTAATCCACCTTGCCGGCCGGGCTCTTCTCGTCGCTGTACTTGCGGTTGTCCGCATCAAGGATGCGGAACCAGGCACCGTACTGGTGGTCGACGAAATGCTCCCACGAGTACGCCCAGATGCGCTCGTACCACTGCCAGTAGCGGTCATCGCCGGTGCGCTTGGCCATCAGTGCGGCGGTGGCCAGCGTTTCGGCCTGCACCCAGAAATACTTGTCGTCGTCGCAGACGAAGCTGTCGCCGCCGATCGGCGCACCGTCCATGCCCGCCTGTCGGCGCGTTTCCGGTGCGAAACCGTAGTACAAGCCACCGCGCGCCTCGTCCCAGCTGCGCGCCACAGCCACATCGAACAGGTGCTGCGCGGTCGGCACCAGCCAGTCGGCCTGCACGTGGCGATCGAGGATCAGCAACAGCTTGGCCCATTCTGTCTGGTGGCCGGGCTGGAAGCCCCATGGACGGAACAGGTGCTTGGGGTCGTCCAGGTTGTAGTCCCAGTCGATCTCCCAGTTCTCATCGTAGTGCTCCCAGACCAGCCCGCCGGCCTTGGCCGCCTGGCGGCGGGTCATGTTGTCGGCCAGCTGCAGCGCACGCTCGACATAGCGCTGCTCACTACTGGCCTCGAACGCAGCCAGCATCGCCTCGCACATGTGCATGTTGGCGTTCTGGCCGCGATAGCCGGTGAAGTTCCACTGGCCGTCGGCCTCGTCCTTGTACAGGCCGTGCTGTGGCTCCCAGAAGCGCGCTTCCAGCAGCTTCCAGGTTTCGTCCATCCACACACGCGCCTGTTCGATACCGGCCTTCAGCGCGCAACTGTAGGCCAGCAGCACGAACGCCACGCCGTAGCAGTGGTTCATGTCGTCCTCGACCTTGCCATCACGCAGGGTCCAGGCGTAGCCACCGGTGGCCGGGTTGCGGTGCACCTCGCGCAGGTAGCGCACGCCGTGCTCGACCGCCTCGCGGTACTCGGCATTGCCGAATTCGCGGTAGGCCATCGCGTAGTTGAAGACGAAGCGCGTGCTGCTCACCAGGTGGCGGTGGCTGGCATCGTAGACGCTGCCGTCATCCCGGAAGTAGTGGAAGAAGCCGCCGTCCGAATCGATGCAGCGCGGATGGTAGAACGCCATGGTATCGGCGATGTGCGCGCGCAGGAACGCGGGCGAACGGAAATCGGGCGAGGTGCTCATGCGGTAATGTCCTGGGCCTGCAGCAGCTGCTGCACTTCATCGAGCGAGGGCATTGCGGCGAACGCGCCCTTGCGGGTAACAGCCAGCGCCCCCACGGCGGCGCCGAAACGCAGCGTGGCGGTGATCGCCTCCGGGTCCTGGCAGAACGCAGCGAAACCAGCGCCCGCCCCACCGCGCTCCAGCAGGCCGACCAGCACGCCACCGACGAAGGCATCGCCCGCCGCCGTGGTGTCGACCGTGGCCACGCGGAAACTGGTGACCGTGCCGTGGTTGTCGCGGGTGTACCAGTGCAGTGTGGCCGCACCGTCGGTGACGATCACCCAGCGCGCCTGCGCGGCCAGCAGGCGCCGCAGCACCGTCGCCTCGCCGTCATTGCCCAGCGGTGCGGCCAGGTAGTCCAGCTCCTCGCGCGACAGCTTGACCAGATCGGCGCGTTCCAGCGCCTGCCACAGGCGCGGCGTCGGATCCTCGTTCGCCGGCCACAGCGCGGGACGCAGGTTCAGATCGAGGCTGACCACCGCTCCGGCCGCACGTGCACGGTCCATGCCGGCAAAGGTCGCCTCGGCGATGCCCGGCTCGGTCAGGCTGTTGGAGCAGACGTGGAAGCACTGCGCGCTGTCGAGGCAGGCGGCCTGGAAATCGCTGTCACGGAACAGCAGGTCGGCGGCCGGCGGGCGGTAGAAGCTGAAGCTGCGCTCGCCACTGGCGTCGAGGGCGACGAAGGCCAGCGCGGTCTTCGCCGCATCGGTACGCACGATGTAATCCGTGCCCACGCCGTGCTCGACCAGGCTGTCGGCCAGGAAGTCACCGAACATGTCACGGCCGAGCATGCCGACGAACTGCGTCTTCGCGCCCAGCCGCGCAGCGGCCACGGCAACGTTGGCCGGCGCCCCGCCGGCGTACTGCAGGAACGCCCGCGGCGTATCGGCCGAGGCCGGCGGCTGCGCTAGTAGATCGATCAAAATTTCGCCGAAGCAAACGATGGAACCCATTCCGGACTCAGCCTCCCTGCGTTGCGGAAGCCGGCGTACGTGCGCCGACCAGTCCGTAGAAAATGATGTAGCCGTAGCACAGCAGCGGCAGGATGAAGCTGGCCTGCACACCGATGTGGTCGGCCAGCACGCCCTGCAGGTACGGCACCACCGCACCGCCGACGATGGCCATGATCAGCAGGCTGGAACCCTTGTTGGTCAGCGGGCCCAGGCGCTCGATGCTCAGCGCGAAGATGGTCGGGAACATGATCGAATTGAACAGGCCGATCGCCACCACCGAGTACAGCGCGATGTTGCCGGAGGTCAGCATGGTCGTGACCAGCAGCCCCACGTTGACCAGCGCGAAGATCGCCAGCAGGCGGCTGGGCGAGAAGCGCGCCAGCAGCGCCGAGCCGGCGAAGCGGCCGATCATCGCCATCGTCCAGTAGGCCGACACGTAATGCGTGGCTTCCTGCTCGCTGAAGCCGCCGATGTTGGGCATCGACAGGTAGTTGACCAGGAAGCTGCCGATCGAAACTTCGGCACCGACGTAGAAGAAGATGCCCAGCACACCCAGCAGCAGGTGGCGCTTGCGCAGCGCATCCAGGTAGCTGTGGTGGTGGCCCTGGTCGGCCTGCTCGGTGGCGTCGCTCAGTGCCGGCAGGCGGAACAGGTATACGAACAGCGCCAGCAGCACCAGCGCAACGGCCAGCCCCACGTACGGGCCCTGCACGGCCTGCGCCTCGGCGGCACGGTAGGCCAGCTGTTCGGCGGCCGGCAGTGCCGCGATGTCATCGGCACTCTTCACCGTGTTGGACAGGATCAGCATGCCGCCGAAGATCGGGGCGATGGCCGTGCCCAGCGAGTTCAGTGCCTGCGCCAGGGTCAGGCGACTGGAGCTGGTCTGCTCCGGGCCCAGCAGCGCGACGTAGGGGTTCGCAGCAACCTGCAGCACGGTGATGCCGGTGGCCAGAACGAACAGTGCGCCCAGGAAGGCGCCATACACGCGCAGCTCGGCCGCCGGCCAGAAGCCCAGCGCACCGATACCGGCAATCACCAGGCCGGCCACGATGCCCTTCTTGTAGCCCAGCGCCGCCACCAGCCGACCCGCCGGCAGCGACATCAGGAAATAGGTGCCGAAGAAGGTGAACTGCACCAGCATCGCCTTGGCGTAGTTCAGCTCGAACACCGCCTTCAGGTGCGGGATCAGGATGTCATTGAGGCAGGTCAGGAAGCCCCACATGAAGAAGATCGTGGTGACCACGGCCAGCGCCTTGCCGTTGGTGACGGCAGGTGCGTTGCCCGAAGATCCCGTTGGACGGGGCGTTGCGGAGATCGGCATGCGGTACGCGCCTCGATGCGCGGAAGGTCGTTGTTGCGTGGAAGGGGTGTATGGAATAAATCAGTTCGGTCGTGCGGCACTGCTTTCGCGGATGCGCAACTGCACCGGCGCGACCGTGCGCCGTGGCGGCGCGTCCGGTTCGTCCAGTCGTTGCAGCAGCAGCGCCGCAGCTTGCCGGCCCCGCTCGCGCGGATCGGCGGTGAGCGTGGTCAACGGCGGCACCGCCACCGCAGCCTCGGAAATATCGTCGAAGCCGGTAACGGCAAAGTCACCGCCCGGACGGATGCCCCGTGAATTCAAGCCCAGCATCAGGCCCAGCGCGACGGTGTCGTTGTAGCAGACCGCCGCACTCGGCCGATGGCCATCGGCAAACAGCTCATCGGTGCGCGCTGCCGCTTCCAGGCGGTTCGGCGCCGACTCGATCATCCAACCCGGCGGCAGCGACAGCCCGGCCTCGGCCAGCGCCTGCTGGAACCCGGCGCGGCGCTGGTGGCAGGAACTGGATGCGGCGTGGCCGCCGAAGAAGGCGATCTGGCGATGGCCGCGCTCGATCAGGTGACGCGTGGCCAGATAGGCGCCGTGCTGGTTGTCCAGGGTCAGGAAGTCCCAGTCGGCCCCTTCCAGTTCGCGGTTGAACAGCAGCACGTTGGCATTGGCACCCAGTGCCTGTCGCAACTGCACGGTATCGCTGCCCTCGGCCGGCGACAGGATCAGGCCGGCCGGGGTGTGCTCCATCAACGTGGACAGCACCGCCTGCTGGCGCTCCGGCGATTCGCCAGTGCTGCCGAGCAGGGTCACGTAACCGCGTCCGCCCAGCGCCTCGTCCACGCCGGACGCGAATTCGGCGAAGAACGGGTTGGAAAGATCGTTGATCACCAGCGCGATGCTCGACGAGGTACGTCGGCGCAGGTTGGCGGCAGCGCGGTTGTAGACATAGCGCTGCCGGCGCAGCTCGGCCTCGACCTTGGCACGGGTATCGACGTTGACCAGCGGGCTGCCGCGCAACACCAGCGACACGGTCGCCCGTGACACGCCAATGGCACGCGCGATGTCGGTCACCGTCACTGCCTTGCCGGCGCGCTTGCTGGGACTGCTGCCGTTGTCGTTCATCGTCTTCCCGGACTCCGCTGGAGGCTCAAGCCTAATGGATCAGGGCCGTGTCGTGCCGTGCCGTTCGCTGGGTCACCGCGAACGGCACAGTCCGGCTCAGCGCAGCTGGCTACCCGGTGCCGCGCACCAGGACACCGGCAGGTCCTTCACCGCCGTACCCCAGCCCTGCTCCGGGGCCTTCGCGTCAAGCGCGAACTGCAGGCGCGGGCCCTGCTGCAGCTGGTTCCAGTCCAGCCAGACCGGCGCATGCGCCTGGCCATCGACCTGCACGCCCTGAACGTACTGCAGGCGGCGGCCATCGGCACCCGGCGCGTCGATGCGCAGCGTCCGGCCATTGCCCATGTCCAGTTCCACCTTGCTGAAGCGCGGGGTGTGCAGCAGGAACTGGCCGCTGCCCGGCACCGCCGGATACACGCCGATGGCGCTGAAGAGATACCAGGCCGACATCGTGCCGAGGTCGTCGTTGCCGGTCACGCCATTGGGCGCATTGGTGAACAACTGCTGCGCGGCACGCACCACGGCCGCGGTCTTCCACGGCTGGCCGATCAGCGTGTACAGCCACGGCGAGTGCAGGTCAGGCTCGTTGTTCGGGTTGTAGCGGAACTGGTTGTAGTAGCTGTACGGCCCGACCACCCACTCCTTGCGGGCGGCATTGAGCGGATCGGCCTGCAGCGCGTCCATGGCGAAGAACGCGTCGAGGCGGCGGCCGGCCTGTTCGCGGCCCTGCATCGCTTCGACCAGCCCCGGCACGTCCTGCTGCGCCAGCCACTGGTACTGCCACGCCGTGCCCTCATGGAAACCGTGGTGCGAGCGCGGGCTGTAGTGGCCATCGGCCGGGGTGTACCACTGGCCGTCCTCGGTGCGCGGGCGCGGGAAACCGGTAAAGCCGGTCTCGGCGTCGCGCACCTGCGGGTCCCACACCTTGCGCCAGTTGCGGCCGCGCTCACGCAGCGTCGCCGCGTCCTGCGCATGGCCGAGGCCATCGGCCATCTGCGAAAGCGCACAGTCGGCCAGTGCGTATTCCAAGGTAGCCGAACCGCCGTGGTGCGGATCGACGTCCATGCCCTTGGACGGGAACGCGCGGTCGTAGACCACATAGCCCTTGTCCAGGTAGGTAGGGTTGCCGGAACGGCCGGCCATGCGTGAGTTCAGCGGCGGCGTGCCGAAGGCATTGCGGCGCAGCGCATCCCAGGCCTGCGATTCACGGCCCTTGAGCGCACCGAAGCGCCACAGGTCGACCATGAACGGGGTGACCGGATCGCCGGTCATGATGTTGGTCTCGAAGTTGGCATAGCCCCAGCGCGGCAGCCAGCCGCCCTGCTCGTCGATCGCCAGCAGGGTACGGCCGATGTCGCGCGCCACGTCCGGGCGGGTCAGCGCCAACCACTGGTTCTGCGCGCGGTAGGTATCCCACAGCGAGAAGTACTCGTAGTAGGTCCAGCCATCGGCACGGTGGATGCCATCGTCATAGCCGCGGTAGCGGCCGTCGGCGTCGTTGCCGGTCATCGGCTGCAGCAGCGCGTGGTAGACCGCGCTGTAGAACACGGCGCGGTCGTCGGCGGTGCCGCCCTGCACGCGCACCCGGCCCAGCTGCTCGCGCCACGACTGCTGGGACAGCGCCCGCATCCGATCGAAACCGAGCAGCGCGCCGCCCTGCATGCCTTCCGCGCGCAGGTTGGTACGCGCGCCTTCGGCATCCACATGCGAGATCGCGCTGATCGCCGTTACCGACTGGCCCTTGGCGAGGTCGAAGCTGAGCCAGGCACCATTCGGCTTCTGTTCGCCTTCCATGCTGTGGCGCGCACCCGGCAGGCCGCCGCCCTCGCCCCAGGTGCCATGCGCCTTGAACGGGCGGTCGAACTCGATGCGGAACCAGGTGGTGTACTGATGGCCGCCGCAGAAACTCTTGGTCACCAGCTTGCCCTCGACCACGCGGTCGCCGACCACATCGACCACGCTGCCGATCACCGAATGGCGCTCATTGGCTTGGCCAACATTGACCAGCACGTGGCCCTCGCCCTGGCGCTGGCTGAAGGTGTAGCGCTCGGCCGCGGCACGTGTACGCGCGGTGGCCTCGGCATCGATGCCGCCGTAGCTGGTCAGGCGCACCTTGTAATAGCCGGCCTGGCCGATCTCGCCGTCATGCGTGTACGAAGCGGCATAGGTCTTGTGGTTGAAGTTCTTGGCGTCAGCAGTATCGAAATCGCCGCCCGGACCGATGCTGCCGGTGACCGGCAGGATCGACACCTGCCCGCCCTGCTCCCAGCAACCGGCGCCAGAGATGAAGGAGTGGCCGAAACCGCGGATCTTCTCGTCGTCGTAGCGCCAGCCGGAATAGTGGCTGCCGATCGGGCTGACCTGGATCAGGCCGAACGGTGCCGATGCGCCGGGGAAGGTATTGCCGTCGTCCTTGCTGCCGATGAAGGTGTTGACCTCGCGCTCCAGCGCCGCCGGTGCGGCCTGCAGCAGCATCGGCATGGCCGAAAGCGCCAGCAGACAGGCCAGGCGCGCCAGCGGGCGGGAGGACAATGGGACGGCGGGAGCGGACGGCACTGGACGCATGTCGGGTTCCTGTAGTCGATGACGCGGAGGCAGACGGCCGGGATCGTTCGGCACCGTTCCGCTGAGTCCCGCCGTGACCGGCAGAGAGCTCCCCCTGGAATGACGCCCGACCCACCAGACCGTGGATTTAGATCGATTCAAGTAGAGCATGCAGGTTCAGCCGAATGCATTCTGCGGCGCAGCATGAGAGGGGGTGTTCGGCAGGGCTGCGCCCTGCACCTGCCGAAGCCGAAGCAACAGCAAAAGCCGACTATCCGTGGGATGGCGGGGTGGGTCCGGTTGCGGGGGACGCCGTAAACCCGTCCCTGGGGGCTTGGCCGCGGCATCCATGCCGCGGACACCCCCGCAACCGGACCCACCCCGCCTTCGACAGATTTCCGCGATCTGTGGATCCATGCCATGCGTGGATGAATCTCTGTCGGATATCGAAATCGATTGGGGTCAGATCCGTTTTCCAAAGGAAAACGGATCTGGCCCCAGGACCCCATGTCGTTCCAGGATCAGTCCAACCGTCACCGGGAAACTGTCAAAGGTGGGGCGGTGTGGGCTGGCAGGACCGTTGGCGCCATGGATGGCGCCATCGAGCCCCCAGGGGTGAGGGCCCTTTGCTTGCGAAGCACTGCTTCGCAAGCGCCCGAACGCACAGCCGCCAGCGGCTGGGCCGGACCCCGGAAGGGGGGTTTACGGCGTGTCCTGCCAGCCCACACCGCCCCGCCAAACCAGCAGAAAACCAGAGCCGCTTTGGCTTTGGGTTGTTGCCGGCCAGCGGCCGGCACACCGCGGGTGCAGGGCGCAGCCCTGCCGACCCACCCTCCCCTGCGCACGAAAACGATTTCACTGGTTTCAGCAAACCGTCATCCCTTCGCCACGCCAGTACCATATTGCGGAGCAGCATGCGCCCACGGGCGACCCATGCTAAAAAACGCCCGCCCATCGCTTAGATCGATCCAAGACGACATTGCGATGGCCGGGAGTTGGGGGAGCGGCAACAGGACGTACCAGGCCACGCGCACGGTGCAACTGCCACTGCATGGCGATAGCGACAATGTCACTTCAAATTAGATCGATTCAAGTTGTCCGTGCCACGTCACCGGATCAATCCAGGAGAGAGGGAGAGATGGGAATGAAGCATTCAACACGTACGCATGGCCAGGACGCACTGTCGCTGGCCATCGCGCTGGCCCTGGCCGCCGCCGTCGTTCCGGCCGGCGCCGCCGCGCAGCAGGCAACCACCACCGGCTCGCAGGAAGCCACCAACCTGGACAGCGTCCAGGTCACCGGCTACCGCTACGCCATCGAAAAGAGCCTTGAGCAGAAGCGCGACGCCAATGCCGTGGTCGAAGTGATCACCGCCGAGGATGTCGGCAAGTTCCCCGACAAGAACGTGGCCGACGCATTGCAGCGCGTGCCCGGCGTGATCATCACCCGCAGCGGTGGCGAGGGTAAGAATGTCAGCGTGCGCGGCCTGGCCTCGGACCTGACCCTGACCCAGTTGAACGGCAATTACGTCGCCACCTCGGAAACCAATGACGAGGCCTCGCGTTCGTTCAACTACACCCTGCTGCCATCGAACATGCTGTCGGCAGCCGAGCTGTACAAGACGCCGGAAGCACGCATCGACGAAGGCGGCATCGGCGGCACCGTGATCCTGCGCACCCGCCGTCCGCTGGACATGGAAGCCAACTCCGGTTTCGCCTCGATCGAAGGCACCTCGTCGGACACCAGCAGTGGTGTCGACCCGCAGGCATCGGCGATGTACTCCTGGCACAGCAAGGACGAGCGCTTTGGCCTGCTGATCGGCGCGACCAAGCAGGTTCGCACCAACCGCAGCATGGAAGTCAGTACCGAAGACTGGCAGTGGTACAGCGACCGTGTCGATGCCAACGGCGGCGTCATCCATGACTACGTCTGGAACGCGGCGGGCCGCACGCGTAATCCGGCCGTCGACGTGTACGGCAACGCCTTGCCTGACGCCTCCCAGTTCTGGGGCCGCTCGGGCATCTACAACCAGAATGGTGGCCACTACTCCGGCTTCTTCATGCCGACGTCGGTCAACTTCGCAGTGCGTGACGAGCGCCGCGAGCGCACCGGCGGCCAGCTGACGTTCCAGTTCAAGCCCCTCGACAACGTCACGATGACGGCGAACTACTTCCGCTTCGAACTGCAGGGCAACTACACCCAGAACATGCTGAAGGTTCCGGAATGGAACCTGGCGCGCGTGGCGGGCGACGGCAACTGGGAAGGTGGCCGCATGCTCAACGGCTTCACCATGGACCCCAGTGGCACCATCGTGACCGGTGCGCAGTACCAGATGCAGCCGGGTCGCAACTACATCTGCAGCGAAGACCAGGCCGCCGCCGCCGGCCTGCGCCCAGGCGGCTGGGGCCCGGATGACTGCACCATCCCTACCCCGCAGCTGACCGGCACCTACAGCAAGGAAAAGGCGCTGTCGCAGACCGCGGACCTGACCATCGACTGGGACATCAGCCCGTTGTGGAAGGCCAGCTTCGCCGGTGGCCGGACGTGGTCCGAAGGTGGCCCGTCGATGAACTTCCGCATGTCGGCCAAGCCGCGCCGCCAGGTCAACGGCCAGTGGCAGGCCGGCAACACCTACAGCGCGTGGGACCTGACCGGCACGCCGTCGGTGAACTTCTCGCCCGACCTGCAGCAGCAGCTGATGAACGGCATCGCCGAAGTGGACACCGGCTCGACCGATTCGTCGTGGAAGCGCACCGAGGTCAAGCAGAACCACTTCCAGGCTGACGTCACCAAGCTGTTCGAGGCCGGCTGGCTGGATTCGATCCAGTTCGGCGCCAAGTACAGCGATGGCAAGGTCCACCGCAATACCGGCAACACCTACTGGGTCTGCCAGGGAGCCGACCCGAGCGATTACAGCAAGCGTTACCAGGCGGGTTGTGATTCGACCGCCGGCATCGCCCAGCCCGGCTTCTTCCTGTCAAAGCCGATGGACAACATCGCTGGTGGGTTCAACGCCAATGTGTTCCCGGGCATCAACTACCCGGCCTACATCGACTACCTGAACGACCGCTACGGCGGCGTGCAGAACCGTACCGAGGACGACTTCGTCTACGACGTGCAGGAAAAGGTGTACTCGGGCTACTTCCAGGCCAACTTCCGCACCGAGCGCCTGCGCGGCAACATCGGCGTGCGCGTGGCACGGACCAAGCAGCACGCCGCCTCCAGCGATTCGGTCGAACGCTTCAATGACTATTTCGCCGACAACGCTGCCGGCTCGCCCTTGGCCTGCACCGATCCGTCAGCAGCGGCCCTGCTCGGCTCCAACAGCGGCTATGGCTGCGAAAGCGGCTTCGTGCGCCTGCCGGATGCACTGGCCCGCGCCAAGACCTACGAACTGTCCTCGCTGGAAAAGACCTACACCGACATCCTGCCGAGCTTCAACATCGCCTGGGACATCACCGATTCGCTGGTGCTGCGCGGTGCTGCATCGAAGGTCATTGCCCGCCCCAGCTACACCAACATCGCCTACCCCGGCGGCCTCAGCTACTACTCCGATGAGTACAGCAACGACCGTCGCGTTGCCGGTGGTGCCACCAACCCCGGCTGGTATGGCTCGGGCAGCAACAAGGAGCTGGAACCGTTCAAGGCCACCCAGTACGACCTGAGCCTGGAGTGGTACTTCAAGCCGGGTGCCGTGGCGGGTGTGGGCGTGTTCCGCAAGGACGTCAAGAACTTCACCGTGCCGGTGGTGCGCGACCAGCAGATGAACGTCGGCGGCCAGAACGTGACCGTGCAGAAGTACGAGACCCAGGCCAACGGCCGTGACGGCGTGTCGCAGGGCGTGGAAATCTACGGCCAGTACACCCTGGACTTCGGCCTCGGCTTCCAGGCCAACTACACCTACAACGACACCAACATGGCCTCGGTGGAGATCAACGGCGAACAGATCGGTTCCTCGCCACTGGTGGGCAGTGCCAAGAACCAGGCCAACTTCACCATGTTCTACGAGAACGAGAAGTTCCTCGCACGCGCCTCTTACAACCGTCGCGGCGTGGTGGTCGGTGGCCTCAACAACGGCTTCAGCTCTTACTCCGAGCCGTACGACCAGCTGGATCTGAACGCCGCATACAACATCCGTGGAGACCTGGCACTGACCGCTTCGGTGCTCAACGTCACCAAGTCCGAGCAGCGTGTGCACCTGGGCAACGACACCAAGGCGCGCCTGCTGTCCAACACCTACTCGGGCCGCCAGTACTACGTCGGCCTGACCTGGAAGTTCTAAGGTCCGACCGGGCCTGCCGGGTCCTGCCCGGCATTGCCCCGCCCCGCCCAGCGCGGGGCCATTCCTCCACGGCAGCCGCGCTGGTACAGGCGGCTGCCGTTTTCATTGGCTCCGATATGCCCGGCGTTCAGTCCGGCGCTTGACCCTGCCATCGTTGGAAGGTGCACACTGGCCCTACCCCAAGAGCATCCAAGGAGCTAAAGATGGAATTCCATGTCGACGGCATGACCTGCGGCGGCTGCGCGCGCAGCGTGACCCGCGCGATCCAGCAGATCGATCCGAACGCCAGCGTGGTTGCCGACCCGCCGACCGGCCTGGTCAAGGTGCAGACCACCGCGTCGCAGGAACAGGTATTCGCGGCGGTGAACGATGCCGGTTTCCCGCCGCGTAGCGCCTGATCCGATCCCCTGCCCCGCATCCACAGCGAAGCCCGCCCCGTGCACTGGCACAGGGCGGGCTTTTTGATGCATGTGGTATCGATTCAGTGCTTCTGGGTACGCCGCCGCACCGCACCGGTCTTCGCGGTATCGACCGGCACCGGCGTCTGATCGTCCTCACCCAGCCGCTGTAGGATCGGGCACTCCGGGCGCTCGTCGCCGGCACAACAACTGATCAGCGATTTCAGCGTGTCGGCCATCTGCCGCATGTGCTCGATGCGCTGTTCCAGATCGGCAATGTGCTGTTCGGCCAGGTGCTTCACGTCGGCGCTGTGCCGCGAGGTGTCGTTCCAGAGGCCCAGCAGATCTGTGATCTCGGCCACCTGGAAGCCGAGATCGCGCGCGCGGCGAATGAAGCGCAGACGGTGGATGTCCGCCTGCGAATACGCCCGGTAGCCCGACTCGGTTCTATCAGCGGCGGGAATCAGACCGATCTGTTCGTAGTAGCGGATCATCTTCGCCGACACGCTGGAGGCCTTGGCAGCTTCACCGATGTTCATACGGATCTCCTTCAATGGGTCGCTGCGGCGGCATCCGCCATCGGTGGCTGGAAGCGGCGCAGGCGCAGCGCGTTGCCCAGCACGAACACGCTGGACAGTGCCATCGCACCGGCCGCGAACACCGGCGACAGCAGCATGCCCCAGACCGGATACAGCACGCCGGCCGCCACCGGAATCAATGCGGTGTTGTAAGCGAAGGCCCAGAACAGGTTCTGGCGGATGTTGCCCAGCGTTGCCTTCGATAGTGCAATGGCATTCGGCACGCCCTGCAGGTTGCCCGACATCAGCACCACATCGGCCGACTCGACCGCGATATCGGTGCCGGTGCCGATGGCCAGGCCGACATCGGCCTCGGCCAGCGCCGGCGCATCGTTGATGCCGTCGCCGACGAAGGCGACATGGCCATGTGTGGCCTTCAAGCGGCGCACCGCCTCGACCTTGCCTTCCGGCAGCACCTCGGCCACCACTTCGTCGATGCCGAGCTGGCGCGCGATCGCCTGCGCGGTACCAGCATTGTCACCGGTGATCATCGCCACCTTAAGGCCAAGCTGATGCAGTGCCGCGATTGCGGCCGGCGTGCTCGGCTTGATCGGATCGGATACCGCGATGATTGCGGCCAGGCGGCCGTCGATGGCGGCATACAGCGGCGACTTGCCCTGGGTGCCCAGTTCTGCCGCCAGCGTCGCAAACAAAGTGATGTCCACGCCCAGGTCGCGCATGAAGCGATCGGCACCGACCTCCACCCGCGCGCCATCAACGTTGGCACGCACGCCCATGCCGGTGACCGATTCGAAATCGACCATCGACGGCAGCGCGATGCCCTGCTCGGTGGCTGCATCGACGATGGCGCGGGCAATCGGATGCTCCGAGCGCGACTCCACCGCCGCCACCGCCGCCAGCACCGTGCCGTGATCAAAACCGCTGGCGATCTCCAGATCGGTCAAGCGCGGGCGGCCCTCGGTCAGCGTACCGGTCTTGTCCACCGCCACCACCTGCGCGTCCTTCAGCAGCTGCAGCGCCTCGCCCTTGCGGAACAGCACGCCCATTTCAGCGCCACGGCCGGTACCGACCATGATCGAGGTCGGCGTGGCCAGCCCCATCGCGCACGGGCAGGCAATGATCAGCACCGCTACCGCGTTGACCAGCGCGAAGCTCAGGGCTGGCGACGGGCCGAAGATCAGCCAGACTGCGAAGGTCGCCAGCGCGGCCAGCATCACCGCCGGCACGAACCACAGCGTGACCTTGTCGACCACCGCCTGGATCGGCAGCTTCGAGCCCTGCGCCTGTTCGACCATGCGGATGATCTGCGCCAGCATGGTCTGCGCGCCCACCGCCGTGGCACGTACCGTCAGTGCGCCCTCCTGGTTGACCGTACCGCCCACCACGCTGCTGCCCGGCTGCTTCTCGACCGGGATCGGCTCGCCGCTGATCATCGATTCGTCGATGTAGCTGCGGCCTTCAACCACCTCGCCATCCACCGGCACGCGCTCGCCCGGCCGCACTTCCACCATGTCGCCGCTCTGCACTTCATTGACCGGGATGTCGACGGTGCGGCCGTCACGGATCACATGGGCGACCTTGGCCTGCAGGTTGACCAGACGCTTGATCGCTTCGGAGGTACGGCCCTTGGCGCGGGCCTCGAGGAAGCGGCCGAGCAGGATCAGCGCGACGATGACTGCTGCCGCTTCGTAGTAGACGTTCACCGTGCCCGGCGGCAGCAGCCGCGGTGCAAAGGTCGCCACCACCGAGTAGCCAAACGCCGCGGCGGTGCCCACCGCCACCAGTGAATTCATGTCCGGCGCCAGCCGCAGCAGTGCCGGGAACCCCTTCTGGTAGAAACGGCGGCCGGGAATGGCCAGCACCAGCAGGGTCAGTACGAACTGCAGGTACCAGCTCGCCTGCATGCCGATGGTGGCCATCACCCATTCGTGCATGCCGGGAATCAGGTGCGAGCCCATCTCCAGCACGAACACCGGCAGCGCCAGCGCGGTCGCCACGATCAGGTCGCGCTTCAGTTCGGCGCGCTCGGCATCCTTCTTTTCAGCGGCTTCATCATCGGACTGCACACCGGCCTCGATCGGGCGGGCGGCGTAGCCGACCTTGTCGATGGCCGCAACCAAGGCGGCCGTATCAGCCACGCCGCGCACGGTCGCACGCTCCGTGGCCAGGTTCACGCTGGCCTGGCTCACGCCTGGCAACGCCAGCAGCGCGCGCTCCACGCGGCCCACGCAGGAGGCGCAGGTCATGCCTTCCACGGCCAGTTCAACGGTGGCGGGGGACACGTCGTAGCCCACCCGCTCCACCGCCTGGATCAACGCGGCACGATCGACCGGACCGGACGGGCGGATATCCGCGCGCTCGGTGGCCAGATTGACCGAAACACTGCCCACGCCTTCGACCTTGGACAGCGCCGCCTCGACCCGGCCGACACAGCTGGCGCAGGTCATTCCCTCGATGGGCAGGCTGATGGTGGCAGGGCTTGCGGGGGCTGCAGTGGCGCGGGGCATGCTCATGATCGGATTCCCGGGGTTCCTTCTGGATGCGGACAGGCTAAACCTTGCCATCGTGGGAAGGTCAAATCCAGCCACCCCGGGGTTCATGATGGGGTTCATCCACGCATGGCGTGGAACTACCGAGCGGACGGAGGCGTCAGGCGGATCAAGCCCGGCGCCCCCTGCAGGTCCGCTCAGAAGGTGAACACGTACGCCAACGCGAACTCGCGGCCGACCGCCCCCAGCAGGCGGGTCGGGGCGAAGTCGTAATCCAGCTTGTACGGGTCCTTGTGGTTCCAGCTGGCGGAGTTGAAGGCGTTGTTGACGTACACGTTTACCTTCGCGTGTTCGGTCACCTGGTAGCCCACGTTGAAGTTCCAGGTGATGAACGGCCCCACTCGACCGTAGTAGCGCGCCGTCTGCTGCCCGGCATTGGGGTTCGGGTTCGGCGAGCCGTCGGGACGTGTCGCCGGCTCCAGGCAGTTCAGCGACGGGCTGTCGCTGGGCACGTAGCCGTCGGCGAACGGCAGGCAGCCGCCGGGGTTGTCCAGGCGGTCGGTGCCCCAGTGGTAGCGCACGCCCGGCACCGAGCCCACGCGGTCGGCATAGACATTGGCATTCCAGTTGCCGCGCTGCCAGGCCAGGCTCGCGCGCAGCTTGCTGCGCAGGTCGCGGTCGCGGCGTTCCGGGTTCGGGTCGTTGGCGTAGCGCTGTTCCTTGGTCGAGATCTGGTTGGTGTAGTTCAGACCCAGCTGGAAACTGCCCCACTGCGCGGTTTCCAGGCGATAGCGTGCGGTCAGGTCGACACCACGCACTTCGCGGCTGGCCAGGTTGAACGGGCCGCGCTCGATCGACACCAGGCGGCCGCTGCTGTCACGGTTCACGCGGGCCAGGATGCCGGCGCAGTATTCGCCACCGGCCGGATTGGCCCATGGCGTGCCATCGATGTTCTTGCCGGTCAGGCAGCCGGCCTCGCTGGCCAGCACCTCATCGGCGCCGACGTCGACGATCATGTCTTCCAGCTTGATCGCCCAGTAGTCGGCGCTGACCGACAGGTTCGGCATCACGTCCCAGACCAAACCGACCGTCCACGAATCACCGGTCTCCGAGCGCAGCAGCGGCGTGCCGCGCCGGTTCACGTCGAAGGTGTACCAGACATCGGTGTTGCCCACGCCGCAGTTGTTGACCAGGTACGCGCCACTCTGGATGCAGCGCAGGCGGTCATAGGTCTGCACTTCGGAGCTGCTCGGCTGGCCCAGCAGGTAATGCATGTCCGGCGCATGGAAGCTGGTGGCATAGGAGCCACGCACCAGCAACGATTCAACCGGGCGCCATTCCAGGCCGACGTTCCAGGTGGTTTCCTTCTGGCTGCCGATGTCCAGTGCTTCGCTGCTGTCGTCGGCCTTGTAGTTGCCATAGCGGTCATAGCGCGCGGCCGCAGTGGCGGTCACGCTGTCCAGCAGCGGAATCTTGAATTCGACGCCGGCCGAATAGCGGGTGCGCTCGCCGCCACCGCGATCGACGTTCTGCAGGTCGAAGTTGATGCCTGCGCGTGGGTCGGGGCTGAGGTGATAACCCTGCTGCGCGACTTCAGCCACTGCGGCGAACGAGATCGGGCCGGCCCAGCCCTGGAACAGTTCGCCGGTGATATCCGCCGAGGCCTGGTTGACCCAGGACGCCGCCCGGTTCTTCGCCACCGTACCCATCTGCCAGTACTGGTCCGGCGTCAGCGGATTCCACCAGCGCGATTCGTTCAAGGCGTAGATCGCCTCGCCATCGGCCGTGGTGCCCAGCTTCGGGCCGAGGAAGTAGTCGTACGACTTCTGCTTGTCGACCACGTTCTGCCGTTCTTCCACGCGGTAGTACGAGCGCCCCACCGTGGCGCTCCAGTCGAAGCGGTCGGCGAGGCGGCCACGCAGGCCGGCGCTCCAGTCCCAGGACAGTTCGCGGTTGGTGTTACGCAGCGTATCCAGGCCACCCACCTCGTTTGGAGTGAACTGGCGCACGCCGAGGATCGGGCGGTTGCGGTTGGCGTCCCAGTAGTAGCCGTTGTCATCGTCGACCAGCGACACGCCGGGCGGATTGGTGCCCCAGATCGCTTCGGAACGGTAGACCGCCAGATTGGTCCAGGCCTGCAGGTCATTGCTGAAATCGAAGGTGGCATACAGGTTGCCGGACACGTTCTCGGCGCCGCCGGTGAGCAGCCAGTTGGCGTAGTCGGCGCTCATGCCGCACAGGCGGCCGGTGTTGGTGATGGTGTTGGCGGCGTAGTTGTAGACCAGTCGATCGGCGGTGTAGTACTCACTGCCGAACTTCTCGCAGGTGCCGGTGGGCGGCGCCAGGCGCTGGCCCGTGGTGGGATCGATCAGCGCCAGACCGGCGGTAGGACGGAAGCCGACCTTGCGTTGTTCCATGTTCCAGGACGGGTACGGCGCATCATCGGCGTCGTCCATCTGCGGGCGGTCACGGCCGAACAACGGATCGCGCTTGGTGTACTGCAGCGCGTAGGTCACGCTCCAGTTGTCACCGGTCTTGCCGCCGGCCCAGGACAGGTCCCAGGTGTCGCGCCCACCCTCGGTGGAGGTGCCGCCACGCACGCGCACTTCGTCGCCGTCGTAGTTGGTCTTCAGAATGACGTTGACCACGCCGGCGATCGCATCCGAGCCATAGATGGCCGAGGCGCCACCGGTCAGCACTTCGATGCGCTCCACCGCCGCGGCCGGAATGTTGCCGTAGTTGGAGAAGTTGGTTTCACCGCCATAGGGCAGCGGGTAGTCGGCCACGCGACGGCCGTTGACCAGCAGCAGCGAGCGGTTCGGGCCCATCCCGCGCAGGTTCAGGCCACTGGCATTGGGCGTGTGCGAGCCCCACTGCGAGGCGGCTTCAACAGTGCCGGTCGCTTCGGTGAGGGTCTTCAGCGCGTCGTACACGCTGACGAAGCCTTCCTTCTGGATCTGCGCGGCGGTGATCACGTTGACCGGTGCCGGGCCTTCGACGCTGGCGCGCTTGATGCGCGAGCCGGTGACGGTGACCGCGTCGAGATCCTTGGTGGATGAACTGGCAGCCTCCTGCGCGCTGGCAGCCAGGGGCAACAGGGCCAGGACCAGGGCCTGGGACAGCAGGTGACGACGCTTGCGGACGATCTGAGCCATGGGTGGTTGCTCTTCGAAAGTGTGGACGCACGGACGGGTGGTGGCGCGGCGCTACGGCTGATCCGGGCACCTGGATCGGTTCAAGACCGTCCCGACACCCTCCCCTGTGGATCGATCCAAACTAAAGCACAGCTGAACCACGCCGGGCATGCGGCGATGCAGCAATGCCCGAGGAAATGCCGCTATCGGCTGCCGGCATCCAGAACAATCAAAGGGTTGCGAAACATCGCTGAGAGAACAGCGCACACGTCGATGACACGATCGCGACAATCGCGCGCGGAACGGATATGTCCGGCGCAAGCCAGCGTCCGGGGTCGGATCCCCTCGCAGAGGGGCTCTGACCCGATTGCGTCGGGTGGGGTCAGAGCCCCTCTGCGAAGGGATCCGACCCCGGGCAGCTCTCAGCCGTCCAGCGCCTGCCGTAGTGCGGCCACGGTCGCGGTGGCGGTCTGGCTCCAGTCCGGGTCCAGCCCGCGCAGGTCCGGGTTCTGGAATTGCATGGCCGAGCGCCGCAGGCCTTTGGCCGAGGCGTGCAGTTCGGTGCAGCCGCTGCGTCGTGCGACGGCGGCGACATTGGCCGGGCCCAGCCCGGCGCCGGCCATCACCGTGATACGTCCCGCCGCCTGGGTGACCAGGCCTGCCAGCACATCGGCACCGGCCTCGGCACTGACCTGGCCGCCCGAGGTCAGCACGCGCTGGCAACCCAGTTCGATCACCTGTTCCAGTGCCGCCGGCAGATCGCGGGCGGCATCGAAGGCGCGGTGGAAGGTCACCTGCAGCGGCCCGGCAGCCTGCACCAGTTCACGGCACAACGCCACGTCGATACCGCCCTGCACATCCAGCGCACCGATCACCACGCCATCGCAGCCGAGCGCGCGGCACTGCGCGATGTCACGCAGCATCAGTTCGATTTCCAGCGCGTCGTAGTGGAAGTCGCCCGGGCGGGGCCGCACCAGCACGAACAGCGGAATCGACAGGCGTTCGCGCGCAATCGCGATGCTGGCGAACGACGGCGTGGTACCACCCTCGGCCAGGTTGTCGAACAGCTCGATGCGGTCGGCGCCGCCGGCCTGGGCGGCCAGCGCCGAGGCCAGCGAGTTGCTGGCGATCTCCAGGGTCAGCCGCGTGCTCACGCCTGGGTGCTCGTGTAGATCGACGGCGAGTCGCGCAGGTCATCCTGGCGCTGCGCATCGCACACGGCGTAGACGAAGCCGCGATGCAACGCGTAGGCGCCCACCTCGCCCTGCTTGTTCATGGCCAGGAAGCAGACCTGCAGTGTCCTGCTCGCTTCGGGGCGCTTGCGCACCACGCGGTCGATGGCTTCACGGCAGGCCTGTGCCGGCGAGCGCCCCTGGCGCATCAGTTCGACCACCAGGAACGAAGCGGCGTTGCGGATCATCTCTTCACCCACGCCCGAAGCAGTGGCCGCGCCCACGTCGTTGTCGACATACAGGCCGGCACCGATGATCGGGCTGTCGCCGACCCGGCCGTGCAGCTTCCAGGCCATGCCGCTGGTGGTGCAGGCACCGGCAAGGTGGCCCTTGGCATCCAGCGCCAGCATGCCAATGGTGTCGTGGTTGTCGCTGTTGCCGGGAATACCACGGCGCTCGGCGTTGATCTGCGGCTGATACTTCTCCGTCTTCAGCCACTCGCGCCAGGCCGCTTCGGCCTGCGGCGTCAGCAGGTGCTTGCGCTCGAAACCCTGCTGCACCGCGAACTGCTGCGCGCCCTCGCCCACCAGCAGCACGTGTGGGCTGTTCTCCATCACTTTGCGGGCCACCGACACCGGATGCAGGATGTCGACCAGCGCGGCCACGGCGCCACAACGGCCATCGCCATCCATGATGCTCGCGTCCAGGCTCAGCACGCCGTCGCGATCCGGGTTGCCACAATGGCCGACGGTGGGATTGCAGAGCTCGCTCTCGGCCCAGCGTGCGCCTGCTTCCACCGCATCCAGCGCGCTGCCGCCCTGCGCCAGTACCTTCCACGCGGCCTGGTTGGCCGGTACGCCGAAGTCCCAGGTCGAAACCACCTTGGCCCCACCCTGCGTGCGCGCCTGCACGCCCGGCAAAGCCGCCATGCCTGCAGCCAGTGCACCGGCCTGCAGGAACTGCCTGCGATCCACCATCTTCCCCTCCCAGTCTGCAATGCACGGCCGGCCCGATGCCGACCCTGCCGATCAGTCGTGCGTGGGCTGCCGTGCGGCGTGCCAGACCGCTGCGCCGAGCACGCCCAACTGGCCGTGCTCCACGCGCCATACCGGCACCTGGCGCAGCACCTCGGTCAGCACGCCCTTGTTGAGGAAGCGCTCACGGAAGCGGCCATCGGCCAGGAAATCCTGCACATGCGCGGAAATGCCTCCGGCCAGGTACACCGAACGTGCACCGACGGCGATCGCTGCGTCGCCGGCCAGGCTGCCCAGCCACGCACAGAACACCTGCAGTGTTTCCACGGCCAGCGCATCCTCGCCGCTGCGTGCGGCGCCGATCAGTGCCTCGGTGCTGGTCCACACCGGGGTGACGCCGCGCAGTTCGCACAGGCACGGATACAGGTTCATCAGGCCGCTGCCGGACAGCACGCGTTCGTTGTCCACGTGCGCCCAACGCTGCAGCAGCTTGCCCAGCACCTGCAGTTCCAGCGCGTTGCCGGCGCCGAGCGCGGCATGGCCGATCTCGCTGGCCAGCACCGGGCGCTCGCCGTCGGCAAAGCGCAGTGCGGCGCCCAGGCCGGTACCGGCACCCAGCACCAGCGCCGGGAATGCCTGCGCCGGATCAGCATCGCCGTTCAGCGGCACCAGCGTGTCCGGCTGCAGATAAGGGATGGCCAGCGCCACCGCCTCGAAATCGTTGATCAGCTGCAACTCGTGCAGCCCGGACTGCGCGCGGGTGGTCGACAGCAAGACCGTCCACGGCAGGTTGGAATTGATCAGCACATCGCCATCAAGCAGTCCGGCGATGGCCACCACCGCGGTCTGCACCGGCTGGCCAAGGCCTGCGGTGAAATCGGCCAGGATCGCCGCCAGGCTGGGATGCTCGGCGCAGGCGTAGGTGCGATGGTTGCCCAGCAGCGGCGCTTGGCCGGGTTGGGTTTCAGCCAGCGCAAGGCGGGCGAAGGTGCCGCCGACATCGGCAACGACCAGGCGGCGTGGAAGACCGCCGCGGGCGGAGTCGGAGGAAACCGGGGACGCTGCTGCGATGGTCACGCTGGCCTGCTTGGATCGATTGAATCGCCCCGATTCTCAGGCATCGGGGCGGCTTTGCCTAGCGCGCCGATGGTTCAGGTTGGCCTACATGCCTTCCTGTTCGGCCACCTGCACACCATCCACCAGCACTCGCAGCCGCTGCGGGCGGAAGCCGGCGAACAGCAGCGGCCGGGTGCGCTCGACCAGCACTTCATGGCCGGCGATGTGGCGCAGCCACGACTGTACCAGCGAGAACGAGAAGTGGGTGCCCGGATGCAGCGGGTGCTGCACCCAGACCGTCTCGGTGGCGCTCTGCAACTGCATCGCGCCGGTGAACCAGTGGCGGCTGAGGGTCACCGGCGTGGTGCCGGCCATGAAGCGGATATCCATGCGGGGTCCTTTCGCTGGAGCGGTGGTGTGCGGGGTCAGGGCTGGGCAGTCTGCAGGCTGTAGCTGGTGCTGGCGGTGAACACCGCGCCGTCGGGCTGGGTGGAGCGCACCTCGACCTTGTGGCTGCCCACGGCCAGATCGGTCGGCAGCGCGCCACGCCACAGGTGCGGCGATGCGGTGGCCTCCGGCGAGCGGTCGTAGCCACGCAGGCTGTCTGCAAGATCGTCGGCCACGTTCTCCACCATCAGGCGCGGATCGGGTTGGCTGACCTGCTTCATCGGCTGCCAGGCGCCTCCATCGACGCGGTACTCGACCACGCTGGCATCCTCACCCATGTAGACGTTGGCATAGATGCCCCAGGCCGGGTAGGCGCCCTGGCGCAGCACCTTCGGCGCATGCAGGCCGATCTGCTCGCTGGCCGGTTTTCCGGCCACGCGGTACTGCAGTCTGTAGCTGCCATTGCCGGCCACGTCGAGCAACGCATAGCCCTTCGGCGTGCCATCGCTCATGGTGCTGTCCGGCACGCCGGCGGCATTCTTCACGCCCGACCAGAACGCACCGCAGTTGGCGCCGACGTTGTATTCGTGCAGCGGCTTGTCGCCGTTCCAGCCCTCGGCCTTGCCATGGTAGACGTGCTGCTGGGTGTGGCTGTGGCCGCTGAGCACCAGCACGTTGCGGAAGTCCTTCAGCAGGTCGAACAGGCGCTGACGGTCGGCATGGCGGAAGGTCTCGCGTCCGGGCGCCGCGTCGAACAGCGGGATGTGCATGCCCAGCACCAGCAGGCGATCCTTGTGCAGGCCCTTCAGGTAGCTGGCGAGGAAGGCGAACTGGTCTTCGCGCAGGCCGCCGATGTACTTCGGCTTGGCCTTGGGGTCGTACACCACGTCGTCCAGGAACACGAAACTGGCGCCGCCCTCTTCCACCGCGTAGGTGTCCGGACCGTAGATGTTGCGCCAGCTGTCCAGCGAGTGTTCGTCGCTGACCGCGTCGAAGTCGAGATCGTGGTTGCCCGGCACATGGAACCACGGTACGCCAAGTCCGGTGGTGACCTTGTTGATCGCCGGATACAGGGTAAGGTCGTCGTTGACGATGTCACCCAGGGTGGTGCCCATGCGCGCCTTGGTCTGTCCCACCAATGGCGCGACGATCGACTGCTGGTAGTAGCCGATATCCTTCAGGCTGGCGGTCTGGGAGTCGGTGAATACCAGCATCTGGAAACCACGGCGGCTGTCATGGCGATCCGACTGCAGGGCGAAATCCCAGTTGCGGGTGACATCGCTGGTGGCGGCGATGCCACCGTACTTCAGCGCCGGCGAACCGTTCGGGCGATAGTGGCGCCAGAACGAAGGCAGGCCGTCGGCCGCTTTCGGGAAGGAATACGCATCGGGCTTGATCACGAACACGGTCTGGCCATCACGCACCGGCAGGCTGTAGCTGCCGTCTGCAGCCGTCTTGACGATGGCCTCGCCGTTGGAGACCTGCACGCCGGCCAGGCCCGGATCGGTCGCACCGCGGCCGGGTTTGCCGTCGCGCTCCAGATAGACCTTGCCGGTGACCACGGTATCCGCGGCCCAGGCCGGCGAGGTCAGCAACAGGCAGCACAGCCAGGCGGCAGGCAGTTTCATGGGCGGTCCGGGTAAAGAAAGACCGCCTATTGTAGATTCCGTTGATGACATCGCGCACGCGATGACGCATGCCGGTAGTGCCGGCCGCTGGCCGGCAGCCTCATGAACGTCGTGCATCCGGGGCTTGCCGGCCAGCGGCCGGCACTACCACACGTCAACGATGGCGTTTTTCCAGCACCGCGCGCGCATCAACCAGCGACAGCCCGCGCGCGCGCAGCAGCACCAGCAGGTGGTACAGCAGGTCCGAGGCCTCGCCCAGCAACGCCTCATCATCCTGCGCCACCGCCGCCAGGGCGGTCTCCACGCCCTCCTCGCCCACCTTCTGTGCGATACGGCGGATGCCGCCCTCGAACAGGCTGGTGGTGTAGCTGCCCGGCGGGCGTTGCGCCTCACGCATCGCCACCAGCTGGCCCAGCCCGCCCAGGAAATCCTTCGGCGCCTGGTCGAAGCAGCTCTCTGCACCGGTGTGGCAGGTTGGCCCCGCCGGCCGTGCCATCACCAGCAAAGTATCGGCATCGCAGTCGACGCTGATCGACTGCACCACCAACACGTTGCCGGACTGCTCGCCCTTGGTCCACAACCGTTGCTTGCTGCGGCTGAAGAAGGTCATGTGGCCGATGGCCAGCGTGGCCGCCAGCGATTCGGCGCTGACATAACCGAGCATCAGTACCTGCAGGGTATCGGCATCCTGAACCACCGCCGGCAGCAGGCCGTCACCCTTGGCCCAGTCCAGCGCCTGCAATGCGTCCAACGACGGCCTGACTTCAATAGACATCCCGCACCTCGATCTGCTGTCCGCGCAGGTAGCGCTTCAATTCTGGAATGGCGATGGCGCCGCTGTGGAACACGCTGGCGGCCAGCGCGCCGTCGACGTCGGCCTGGTCGAAGGCTTCGGCGAAGTGCTCCATCGCACCGGCACCGCCCGAGGCGATCAACGGTACCTGGCACAGTGCCCGCGCCTGTTGCAGCTGCACGACATCGTAGCCACGGCGCACGCCATCGCTGTCCATGCAGTTCAGTACGATCTCGCCCGCGCCACGCCGTTGTGCTTCGACGATCCAGTCCAGGGTGCGCAGCGGCACCGCCTGGGTCTTATCCGGATCGCCGCTGAAACGACGCACCCGCCATTGCCCGTCGGCCTCGCGCACCGAATCGACGCCCACCACCACGCACTGCACGCCGAACTCGTCCGCCAGCTCGGTGATCAGCTCCGGGCGCCCCAGCGCCGGCGAGTTGATCGACACCTTGTCGGCACCGGCAAACAGCACGCGGCGCGCGGTTTCCACACTGTCGATGCCACCGGCCACGCAGAACGGAATGTCGATCAATCGTGCGATGCGCTCGATCCACGCCACGTCGACCGAACGCGCCTCGGGGCTGGCGCCGATGTCATAGAACACCAGCTCGTCCGCCCCCTGGTCGCGATAGCGCTGCGCCAGCTCGGCGATGTCGCCCATGTCGACGTGGTCGCGGAAGCGCACGCCCTTGACCACGCGGCCATCGCGCACGTCCAGGCAGGGAATGATGCGGCGGCTCAACATGCCAGTGCCTCCGCCAGGTCCATGCGCTGCTCCAGCAGTGCCTTGCCGAGAATCGCACCGCCGCAGCCGGCGGCACGGGCCTCGGCCACATCGGCTACGTCACGGATGCCACCGGACGCCTGCACCGCCACACCCGGCAACAAGCCGGACAGGTGCCAATAGAGGTCGATATTGGGCCCGGCCAGCATGCCGTCACGGGCGATGTCGGTGCACAGCAGGTGGCGCATGCCGGCGCGCGCGTAGCGCTGGGCCAGGTCATCCAGGGTCACTCCGGCGTTCTCGGTCCAACCGTGCACCGGCAATTGCCACTGCCCCTGTGCGTCCTGGCG
This sequence comes from Stenotrophomonas sp. YJH_SMC_6, assembly GCF_059371335.1. Classification (NCBI taxonomy): domain Bacteria; kingdom Pseudomonadati; phylum Pseudomonadota; class Gammaproteobacteria; order Lysobacterales; family Lysobacteraceae; genus Stenotrophomonas; species Stenotrophomonas sp. YJH_SMC_6. The sequence continues at coordinate 108,531 of NZ_JCAFUM010000010.1, forward strand.
CGCGTCCAGCGCAACCGTGATGCGATCGGCGCCGAATTCCTCCAGCCAGCCGACCACTTCATCGGGGCGACGCACCGCCAGCGAGCCGACCACCACGCGACCGGCGCCGGCATCGAGGATGCGCGCCACATCGTCGCGGCCGCGCACGCCACCGCCGGTCTGCACCTGCAGCGATGTCTGCGCGCGGATCGACGACAGTAGCGGCGCCAGCGTATAGCCACCGGCGCGCGCAGCGTCCAGATCGACCAGATGCATCCACTGCGCACCCTGCGCGGCGAAGGCCTGCGCGCGTGGCAACGGATCGTCGCCATACGAGGTTTCCTGCGCGTAGTCGCCCTGGCGCAGCCGCACCACGCGGCCGTCGCGGATATCCAGCGCGGGGTAGACGATGAAACTCATGCAGCAGTGCCCTCGAGAAAATTGCGCAGCATCAGCGAGCCGGTCTCGCCGGAGCGCTCGGGGTGGAACTGTGCGCCGTAGTAACGCCCCTGCTCCACCACGGCAGTGAACAGGCCGCCGTGGTCGCAGGCAGCGACGGTGTGGGTATTGAGGGGCGCGGCGTAGCTGTGCACGAAGTAGGCGCTGGCACGCTCCGGCACGCCGCGCAGCAGCAGCGATTCGCGCAGCGGCAGCAGGCGGTTCCAGCCCATGTGCGGCACCCGGATGCCGCAGGCCGGCACCAGCTTGCGCACCACGCCGGGAATCAGTCCCAGTGTCTCCACACCCGCCTCCTCGGAGCGTTCGAACAGCAGCTGCATGCCCAGGCAGATTCCCATCAGCGGCACCTCCAGTCGCTGCAGCGGTTCCACCAGGCCTTGCGCATGCAGGTGTTGCATGCCGGGACCGGCGGCGCCGACGCCGGGCAGGATCACCCGCTGCGCACCGACCAGACCGTCCGCATCGCGCACCAGCCGCACAGTCGCACCCAGGCGCTCCAGTGCGTAGCGCACCGAGCCCAGGTTGGCGCCGCCGGCATCGATCAGCGCAACGTCACTCACAGCGCCCCCTTGGTGCTCGGCAGTGCCGTGCCCTGCCGGGCCAGCGCCGGACGCAGCGCGCGGGCCAGGGCCTTGAAGCACGCCTCCACCTTGTGGTGATCGTTGTCGCCGCGTACCTGCAGGTTGAGGTTCAGGCCGCTGGCATCGCACAGCGAGCGGAAGAAATGCGGCACCAGCTCGGTCGGCATATCGCCCACGCGTTCGCGCTTGAACTCGCCCTCGAACACGAAGTACGGGCGGCCACTGAAGTCCAGCGCAGCGCTGGCCAGCGTCTCGTCCATCGGCAGGGTGAAACCGTAGCGGCCGATGCCGCGCTTGTCGCCCAGCGCCTCGCGCAGCGCCTGGCCCAGGGCCAGCCCCGTATCCTCGATGGTGTGGTGTTCGTCGATGTGCAGGTCACCCTCGGCCTGGATGTCCAGCGCGAAGCCACCGTGCTTGCCGATCTGTTCCAGCATGTGGTCGAAGAACGGCAGGCCGGTGGAGATGCGTGCATCACCCGCGCAATCCAGGTCCAGTTCGACGCGGATCTTCGTTTCTTTCGTGTTGCGCTGGACCACGGCGGTGCGCGGCGCATCGGCCAGCGCATGGGCAATGCCCGGCCAATCCCACTCGCCACCAAACTGCGCGGTGCGCAGCTGGAAACCGCGGATGTTGAGGTTGTCGGCAAACTGCAGGTCGGTGATGCGATCGCCGACCATGCCCGAACGCGCCCAGTCGATGCTGCGGTCCTGCAGATAAGCCGTCATCAGTCCGATGCCCGGCTTGCGGGTCGGCGCATTGTCGTGCGGCCAGCTGCAGTCGATCAGCACGTCACGGAAAGTGATGCCCTGGCTTTCGAAGATCTGCAGCATCAGCTCGTTGGGGCCATCGAAGCTGGCACGCGGGTAGCTGTCGCTGCCCAGGCCATCCTGGTTGGTGACGATCACGAACTGGTAGCCGGCATCCCGCAGCTTCAGCAGCGCCGGGATCACCTGCGGCACGAAGCGCAGCTTCTCGTAGGCGTCGATCTGGAAATCGGACGGCTCCTCGATGAGGGTGCCGTCGCGGTCGATGAACAGGATCGGGGTCATGCTGCGGCCCTCCGCGCCGACAGGGCCGCGAGCACGCGGTCATTCTCTTCCGGGCTGCCGATGCTGATGCGAAGCGCATCGCCCAGCTGCGGCGCGGCGCGCTGGTCGCGCACCACCACCCCTGCAGCAAGCAGCGTATCGAACGCCGCCTGCGCATCGGCGAAGCGGACCAGCAGGTAGTTGCCGGACGAGGCGTACACCCGGCGTACACCGGGCAGGCTGGCCAGTGCCGTTCGCAGGCGTTCGCGCTCGGCGATGACCGTGGCCACGCGCTCGGCGGTGCGTGCCAGCGCGGCCGGCTGCAGGGCCTGCACGGCCAGTTCCGCGCACGGGGTCGGCACCGGATACGGCGCCTGGCAGCGGCGCAGCACGGCAATCAGTTCCGGCGCGGCGATCAGCGTTCCAATGCGCGCGGCCGCGAGTGCGTGTGCTTTCGACAGCGTGCGCAGCACCGCCAGGTTGGCGTGCACGGCCAGCAACGTGGTCGCCGACGGACGCTGCGCGTACTCGACATAGGCCTCGTCCACCACCACCAGTGCCTGCCCGCGCAACGCAACCGCCACCCGTTCGACCTCGTCCAGGGCGATATCACTGCCGGCCGGGTTCGACGGTGCGCACAGGAACACCAGCTTGGCATTGCGCGCCCTGGCGGTGTCGATCACCGCATCCAGATCGGCGCGCAGGCCATCCTCGCTGTCCACCAGCGGCACTTCAATCAATGCGGCGCCCTGCAGGCGTGCGCAGACGGCGTACATGCCGAACACCGGCGGCGTGACCAGTACGCCATCGCGGCCCGGCACGCACAGGGCACGCACCAGCAGATCAATGGCTTCGTCGCTGCCGCGACCGATCAGCAGCTGCTGTGGCGTCACGCCGTACAGCGCCGCAAGTCCCTCGCGCAATGCCAACGGCTGCGGTTCGGGATAGCGCCGGCTGCTGCCCGCGGCATCAGCGGGATTGGCCCAGGCCGATTCATTGGCGTTCAACCAGACCTCGCCCTGCACCGCCGCACTGCGCGCCGAGCTGTAGCCGGCGAAGGCCTGCAGATCCGGGCGAACCAGTGCCAGCACATCATCGATAGCCGCGTTCATGCTGCCACCTCCATGCGCACTGCGACCGCACGTTCATGTGCATCCAGGCCTTCGGCACTGGCGATGATGCGCGCGCAGCCGCCAATCGCTGCCAGGCCGGCGGCGCTGGCGCTCTGCACGCTGATCAGGTTCTGGAAGCTGGCCACACTGACACCACTGTAGGCGCGTGCGGCACCCGCGGTGGGCAGCACGTGGTTGGTGCCGCTGCAGTAGTCGCCCAGTGCCTCGGGGGTGTAATCACCCAGGAACACCGAGCCGGCCGCCTGCACCTTGTCCAGCCACGCACGCGGATCACGCAATGCCAGGATCAGGTGCTCCGGTGCATAGCGGTTGCTGATCGCGAAGGCTTCGTCCAACGAGTCGACCTGGATCAGCCGCGAGGCCGACAGCGCCTGGCGTGCGATCTGCTGGCGCGGCAGCAAGGCCACCTGGCGCTCGACTTCGGCCTCGACCGCCGCCAGCATCGCGGTATCGTCGGTCAGCAGCAGCACCTGCGAATCCGGGCCGTGCTCGGCCTGCGACAGCAGGTCGGCTGCAACGAACGCCGGGTTTGCACCTGCATCGGCAATCACCAGCACTTCGGAGGGACCGGCCGGCATGTCGATGGCGGCGGCGCCGTCCTGTGCGACCTGCTGCTTGGCTTCGGTCACGAAGCTGTTGCCCGGCCCGAACAGCTTGTCACAGGCCGGAATGCTGGCCGTGCCGTAAGCCATCGCAGCGATGGCCTGGGCGCCGCCCAGCTTGAACACGCGCTGCACGCCGGTCAGGCGTGCGGCCACCAGCACCGCAGGATCGGCCGTGCCGTCGGCGCGTGGCGGCGTGCACAGCACCACCTGCGGGCAGCCGGCCAGCTGCGCGGGCACGCCCAGCATCAACGCGGTGGACGGCAGCGGTGCGCTGCCGGCCGGCACGTACAGGCCGACGCGGCCGATCGGGCGCAGCATGCGTTCGCAGACCACGCCCGGTGCGGTTTCCACGGCATACCGCGTACCCATGCCGGCGGCGTGGAAGCGGGCGATGCGTTCGGCAGCTTCGACCATCGCCTGGCGCAGCTCGGCGGGGACGGCGGCATCGGCCGCTGCGAACTCGGCTTCGCTCACTTCGAACGATGGCAGCTCGACGCCGTCGAAACGTGCGGTAATCGCACGTAGCGCGTCATCGCCCTGCCCGCGCACCTGTGCAATCAGCGTAGCCACCGCATCGCGGGTCTGCTGCGCCACGGTCTGCACCGGGCGGGTCAGTGCCGCACTGCGCGCGGCCTCATCAAGTCGGGACCAGATCAGACGGTTCATGCCAGCGACCGCTCCACGCTCAGTACCATCAAGCCCTGCGCGCCGGCGCGCTCGAGTTCCTCCATGCGCTGCCAGCTCAGCGGGCCCGGGCACATGGTCTGCAGGCGCAGTGCGCCGCCGTCGGCCGGCAGCCGCACCAGCGGCTCGGCATCGGCCAGCAGCTGCGCCAGCGCGTCGACGCGATCCTCGCTGGCGCGGAACATCAACAGCTTGCGGTCCTGGCGCTGCACCACGCCGTCGAGGCGGCGCAGCAGCATCGCGCGCAGCGATGCACGTGCATCATCCGGCACGCGCACCGCACCGGCCAGCACCGCCTCGCTGTCGAGCAGGTTGTGCACCGGGGTCAGCTGGTTGGCGCGCAGCGTGGCGCCGCTGGAGACCAGATCGCAGATCAGGTCGGCGGTACCCAGGCGCGGGGCGATTTCCACCGACCCGGACAGCTCGACCACCTGTGCGTCCACGCCCTGTTCGGCCAGCCATTGCTTGAGGATGGCCGGGTAGCTGGTGGCGATGCGGGCACCGGCCAGCTGCGCCGGTCCCTGCCACTGCCACTCCTCGGGTACCGCCAGCATCAGCCGGCACTGGCCAAAGCCCAGTCCGCGCAGTGCCTGGTAGGCATCCGGCAGGCCGATCTGGCGACGTGCCGCAGCCTGCTCGTCCAGCTCGTTGCGGCCGACGATGCCGAGGTCGCAGACGCCGTCGGCGATCAGGCCGGGGATGTCGTCGTCGCGCACCAGCAGCAGGTCCACCGGCAGCGATTCGCCGTAGCAGAACAGCTTGTCGCGGCTCTCGCGCCAGCTCAGGCCGCAGGCGCTGAGCAGGTTGCGCGCGGGTTCGGCCAGCCGGCCACTCTTCTGGATGGCGATACGCAGCCGGTCTCGTGCCGGCGCTGCCTGGGTTGCACTCATGGGGGAGGTCTCGAAGTTCGGAACGGGGCGCGGATCAGCGCGAAGCAAGGCGGTCGATGGCGGCGGCATAGCCTCGATGGCCATGCTCGAGCGTTCGCGCCACCCGTCCGGTGGTGGTCACGCTGACCCCGGTGCGCTCGTGGATCTCGCGATACGGCACGCCCTGCTGCAGCAGCGGCACCACCTTCCAGCGGTCGGCCATGGCTTCCAGCTCGGCCGGTGTGCACAGATCGCGCAGGAAGGCCTCGACCTGTTCCGGCTCGCGCAGGGCGGCAAAGGCCCGGGCCAGGGCTTCAAGGTCGGCCTTCGGGTCTTTGGCGGCAATTTCGGGGCGGGCTTTCACGGGGTCGTTTCCATGCATCAATGTAATAGCGCGTTAGTACATTAGCGCATTCTTGCGCGGTGCGTCAAATGCAGGGTTTGGGGCGGCAGGGCAGCTGCCCCGCACCCACAGAGGGCGGAGCATCGGCACAGCTGGGTTCCGGACCGACCCCGCCCTCGACAGGTGGTCGCGAGCTGTCGGGACGGCTGGGGTCGGATCTGTTTTCCAGAGGAAAACGGCTCTGACCCCGGAACGGGGCCCGGAAACGAAAACGCCCACCGGTTGGTGGGCGTTTCGTTGAAGCGCTGCATGCTGCCAGGGGCCGTTACATCACCTTCGATTGCTCCAGCTCGACCTGCAGGGTGCTGGCCAGCTCGTCGCGGGAGACTTCGAACTGCTGCTCGCGCAGCAGGTCCTTCACTGCCACCACGCCGCGCGCCAGCTCGTCCTCGCCGGCCAGCACCACGAAGCGGATGCCGGCCTTGGCGGCGTACTGGAACTGCTTGCCGATCTTCTTCGGCTCCATCTGCACTTCGGTATTGATGCCACCGGCGCGCAGGCGGCGCGCGATGTCCAGCGACTGCGGCATGCCCTGCTCGTCCATCAGCGCCACCAGCGCCTGCACGCTGCTGCCCTCGATGCCATCGATCAGGCCGGCTTCGCGCAGCTGCCAGAACAGGCGCGACAGGCCGATGGAGATGCCCACGCCCGGCAGCTTCGACTTGCTGTAGTGGCTGGCCAGGTCTTCGTAGCGGCCGCCCGAGCAGATCGAACCGATCTGCGGGTGGTCGGTCAGCGTGGTCTCGTAGACGGTGCCGGTGTAGTAGTCCAGGCCGCGCGCAATGGAGAAATTCAGGCAGTACGCGGTTTCCGGCACGCCCAGCGCCTGCACCAGCTGCAGCACTTCGCGCAGTTCGGCGACGCCGGTACGCAGGATCTCCGAAGAACCGGCGTCGGCTTCAAGCGTGGCCAGCTGCGCCAGTGCATCGGCATGGCCCTGCGAACGCACGGCCACGAACGCCAGGATCTTCTCGACCTGCTCGGCCGGAATCTCGAAGCCCTCGCCCACCAGCGTCTCGCGCACGTAATCGGCGCCGCGCTTGTCCAGCTTGTCCACTTCGCGCAGCACTGCCAGCTGGCGCTCGCCCTCGGCCACGCCCAGGCTCTCGAAGAAGCCACGCATCAGCTTGCGGTTGTTCAGCTGGATGCTGAAGTCACCGATGCGCAGTTCCGAGAACACCGCGTGGATGACCGCCAGCACTTCGGCGTCGTATCGCACGCTCAGGCTGTCCTTGCCGATCACGTCGATGTCGCACTGGTAGAACTCACGGAAGCGGCCGCGTTGGGCGCGCTCGCCGCGGTACACCCGCTGCATCTGGTAGCGACGGAACGGGAAGGTCAGTTCATGCTCGTGCTCGGCCACGTAGCGCGCCAGCGGCACGGTCAGGTCGAAGCGCAGCGCCATTTCCGGCAGCGAACGGTCACCCGATTCGGCGGCGTTGGCCAGCGCACCGGTGGACTGCACGAAATACACCTGGCGCTCGGTCTCGCCACCGGACTTGGTCAGCAGCACGTCGGACAGCTCGAACACCGGCGTCTCCACCGGCAGGAACCCGAAGCGCTCGTAGTTGCGACGGATCACGTCCAGCATGCGCTGGAACGCAATCTGCTCGCGCGGCAACAGTTCAAGGGTGCCGGGCGGGGTACGGGGCTTGATCACGGGCGGAACTCCTGCTGGAACGGGACGTGGGAGGGGGCGACATTCTAGCGCCCCCGCCTCGGGCAGGGTCGAACGGCCGCTTGAAGTATCATAAGGCCCTCCCCGCCCGCGATACGCCCCCGCAACATGTCACGGCCTTCCGGCGCTCCGCCCGCCACCAACGATCCCGCCTCGCCGTCCTGCAACACGCTGGACTGCCTGCACTGCTCGGTTCGCCACCTTGCGGTGTGCTCGGCGCTGTCGCCCGATGAAGTGCAGGCACTGGAACAGGTCACCGTTTCCCAGCAGGTCAGCATGGGCAGTACCCTGGCCCGCACCGGCGAAGAGCGCGACCATGTCTATACATTGACCGGCGGTGCCCTGCGCCTGGTGCGCACCCTGGCCGATGGCCGCCGCCAGATCAATGGCTTCGTGCTTCCTGGCGACTACCTGGGCCTGAGCGGCAGTGACCACCACCGCTACGATATCGAGGCCATCGCAGACAGCCGCGTATGCCGTGTCGCGCTGCCGCAGATGAAGGCGCTTCGCAGCCGTTTCCCGCACCTGGAACGCAAGCTGCTGCAGCGTGCCTGCCAGGAGCTGGACGCCGCCCAGGATGCCGCGCTGGCACTGGCGCGGCTGCAGCCGGCCGAGAAAGTGGCCGACTTCCTGCTGCGCCTGGCCGCGCGCGAGGCCAAGCTGGGTGGCGATGGCCTGCGCGTCTCGCTACCGATGGGGCGTGGCGACATCGCCGACCATCTGGGCCTGACCATGGAAACGGTCAGCCGTACCTTCACCAAGCTGCGCCAGCAGGGGTTGATCGCCCTGCCCCACCTGAACGTGGTGGAGATCCTCGACGAGGACGGGTTGCGCACGCTGGCCGGTGAAGGGTTGATCTGACCGCATCGCGGTTGGCTGGGTTGCCGGCCAGCGGCCGGCACTACCAGGTGGACGCAGCACGGGTAGTGCCGGCCGCTGGCCGGCAACCACGTCCATCTCCGATCAACGCAGCAACACCTCGCGCAACGCCGCATACTCCGCGGCCAACGGTTCCGCGTGCGCGGGCCGCTGCAGCAACGCATCCAGCGCAGGCGGCACCGCCACCGTTTCGCCGATCAGCGGCTCGACCACGGCCTCGAACTTGGCCGGGTGCGCCGTGGCCACCACCGCCCAGTCGCCCTTGGCGCCGCGCGCACGCAGGTCCTGCAGCACCTTCACCGCTGTGGCCGTATGCGGGCAGAACAGTTCGCCGTTGCTGGCATGCGCCGCCGCAATCGTCGCGCGGATGGTCACGTCATCCACCGCGAACGCGCGGAACGCAGCGCGCAGCTCGGCGTCATCTCCGAGGTAAAGCCAGCGCAGGCGTTCAAAGTTGCTGGGCGCCCCCACATCCATTGCGTTGGCAACCGTGGCCACACTGGCCTGCGGCTGATAGTCGCCACCGTTGAAGTACGCCGGCAGCACCGCATTGGCATTGGTCGCCAGCACGATCTGCCCGATCGGAACGCCCAGCGCGCGCGCCAGCACTGCGGCCATCGCATTGCCCAGATTGCCGGTCGGCACCACCAGGTTGAGCCGACGACGATGCGCTGCGTAATGGGTCAACGCCGCATGTGCGTAGTAACTCATCTGCGGCAGCAGCCGGCCCAGGCTGATGCTGTTGGCCGAGCTGAGCGGCACCTGCGCCTGCAGGTCACGGTCGGCCAGCGCCTGCTTGACCATGGCCTGGCAATCGTCAAACGCCCCGGCCACACGCAGCGCCTGGATGTTGTCGCCGAAGCAGCCAAGCTGATGCGCCTGGCGCGGTGACACGCGGCCATCCGGGTACAGCACCACCACACGCACGCCCGGCTGGCGGTGGAAGGCTGCCGCCACGGCGGCACCGGTATCGCCAGAGGTGGCGACAACGATCGTCAGGTCGCGGTCCTTGCCGGCCTGCAGCCGCGACAGTGTTCCGGCCAGGAAGCGCGCACCGATATCCTTGAACGCCGCCGTCGGCCCATGGAACAGCTCCAGCACATGGTCACCGCCGCCCAGTGCACGCAGCGGCACCGGAAAGTCGAACGCCTCGCGGCAGATCGATGGCAGCGCCGCCTCCAGAGCATCACCTGCGAAGAACGGTGCCAGCAGATCGGCGGCGGTATCGGCCAGCGTTGCGCCGGCCCGCAGCTCACGTGGCGCCGGCAGCACCTGCGGAACATACAGCCCTCCATCGGGCGCCAATCCTGCAGCGATCGCCGCACTGAGGCCAACGGCCGGGGACTGACCCCGGGTCGAAACAAATTGCATGGGTTCGGTATCCAGTAAAGGGGAAGGATTCAGCACAAGCGGGCTCCCGCTGCATCCAGCGGCGACACCCAGGCATCGCTGTCGAAACCGGCGGCGGCAAATGCCGCCTGCACCGGTGCGGCAGCGGCGCGGGCCTGGTCGGCGTCCTCGAACCAGGCGAACACGCTGGGTCCGGCACCGGAGATGCCCGCACCCATTGCATGGGCCGACAGCGCCGCATCGCGGGCTGCTTCGAAACCTGCAATCAGGCCGGCCCGCCGTGGTTCGACCAGCACATCGCGCAATCCAGCCCGCACCAGCGCCGCATCACTACGATGGCAACCACTGAGTACCAGCGCGAGGTTCGCACTCTGTGCCACGAATTCACCCAGCGCGTAGCTGCCCTGCAGCACCTGGCGCGCACGGCGTGTTTCCAGCACCGCGTGCGGATGCACCAGCAGGCTGTGCCAGGCCGCCGGCACAGGAATTGGCAGCAGGCGGTCGGCCGTACACAGCGCAAGACCACCCAGCAGCAGCGGCCCCACGTTGTCGCCGTGGCGGCCACCGCTGGCCACTGCCTCGCCATCGAGCGCAAACGGATACAGCGCCTCACGCGACAGCGGTGCATCCAGCAGCGCGTTGCCGGCAACCAACGCCGCAACGCATGACGCTGCCGAACCGCCCATGCCGGAACCGAACGGAATGCCCTTGTCGATCTCCACCGCGAATCCGAAATCCAGGCCCAGGCCTTCGCGCAGTGACGTCAGCGCAGCGCCGGCGGTGTTCCCGGCTGCCTCCAGCGGCAGCTCGACCGCACTGCCACGGATCGCCTCGATGCGCACCAGCGGTTCATCGATGCGGCGCACGGTCACGGTATCGCCAACACCGGCGATGGCATGACCAAGAATGTCGAAGCCCACCGCCACGTTGGCCACCGAGGCCGGCGCGAACGCACGTGCGATCACAGGCGCGCTCCTTCACCGGCCGCGACCCGCAGCAGGTCGGCAAACACACCGGCGGCGGTGACTTCCGGGCCGGCCCCCGGACCCTGCACCACCAACGGGTTGTCGCAGTAGCGACGGGTACGGAACTGCACCACGTTATCGGTCAACCGAAGGTTGGCGAAGGCGTGGTCGGTGGGCAGTTCCTGCAGGCCCACCGAGGCACCGTCAGCGCCCAGCCGTGCCACGTAGCGCAGCACCGCGCCACGCGCCCGCGCGTCCTGCAACCGCTGCAACAGGCTGGCATCGGACTCGCCCAGCCGCGCCATGAAGTCATCCACGCTGCCGTCGCGCAGCAGCGCCGGCACCAGGCTTTCCACCTGTACCTGTTCCAGGCTGAGCGCGTGGCCGGCCTCGCGGGCGAGGATCACCAGCTTGCGCGCCACGTCCACGCCCGAAAGATCATCGCGCGGGTCCGGCTCGGTGTAGCCCATCGACCGCGCCTGCGCGACCAGCTGCGAGAACGGCTGACTGCCGTCGAAGCGGTTGAACAGCCACGCCAGCGTGCCGGAGAAGATGCCTTCGATCGCCAGCACCTCGTCGCCCGTATCGACCAGATCACGCAGCGTGGTGATCACCGGCAGGCCCGCGCCCACCGTGGCTTCGTAGCGGAAGCGCGCACCACTGGCCGCCGCAGCAGCACGGATGCGCTGGTAGCGCGGCAGCGGGCCAGCACCGGCCTGCTTGTTCGGGGTCACCACGTGGATGCCGGCAGCCAGCCAGCCCTCATAGCGCTCGGCCACGTCGGCGCTGCCACTGCAGTCGATCACCACCGCATGCGGCAGGTGCGCGGCCAGCAGATGTTCGGTGAAGCGATCCAGGTCGCTGGGCTCGCCCGGGTCCTGCAATGCCTCCCGCCAATCGGCGTGCAGGCCATCCACTTCCAGCCGCATGCGCGAACGCGAGGCCAGCGCGCGCAGGCGAAGATCCACATTGGCCTTGGCCAGCAGCTGCAGGCGGGCCGCCAGCAGCTGGTCCAGCAGTGCCGCGCCGACGTTGCCCGGCCCGATCACGCCGACCGCGAACGTCTGCGGCGACAGCCAGAAGCCCGCATGTGCGGCCCGCAATGCGCGGGTGGCATCGGCACTGTCCACCGCCACAGAAATATTGCGCTCCGACGAGCCCTGCGCGATCGCCAGGATGTTCACCTGCGCGCGTCCCAGCGCCTCGAACAGGCGCGCCGCCACACCGGGCTGGCCGGCCATGCCGTCACCCACTGCCGCCAGCACGCTGACGCCCTCACTGACCTGCACGCGCTGCACCTGCCCTACCGACAGTTCATGCGCGAACGCGTGCAGCAGTGCCTCACGGCCACGCGCCGCTTCGGCAGCGCGCACCACGCAGCAGATCGAATGCTCTGACGAACCCTGCGAGATCATCACCACCGACACCTGCGCCTGGCGCAGCGCCGCGAACACGCGCTCGGCGGTACCGGGCACGCCGATCAGGCCGGTGCCTTCCAGGTTCAACAGGGACAGCCCGGGGCTCAGGGTCAGGCCCTTCACCGGCCCGCGCGGCGAGCGCTCGGCGCTGATGCGCGTCCCCGGATGCGCCGGCTGGAACGTATTGCGGATGAAGATCGGCAGGCCGAGGCGGATGGCCGGCGACATCGTCTGCGGGTGCACCACCTTGGCGCCGAAATAAGCCAGTTCGCAGGCCTCGTCGTAGCTCAGTGACTCCAGTTGCACCGCCTCGGGCACCAGCCGCGGGTCGGCCGACAGCACGCCGTCGACGTCGGTCCAGATGTGCAGTTCATCGGCCTTGAACAACGCGGCGAAGATCGCGCCGGAATAGTCGCTGCCGTTGCGGCCGAGCGTGGTGATGCGGCCATGGCGGTCACGGGCAACGAAACCGGTGGCGACCAGGCGCATCTGCGGATGCCGCAGGCGCCACTTGGCCAGGCGGTCCGCGCTGGACTCCCAGTCGACATCCACGCCCAGTTCGCCATGCCCGACCACCAGCACGTCGCGTGCATCGAGTACCGCACAGTCTTCGCCCAAGGCACGCAGGTGGGTGCCAAGCAGTTGCGCGGAGAATACTTCGCCCAGGCCCTGCACGCGGTCGAGCACTTCGCGCGGCAGCTCGCCGATCACCGCCAGCGCCGCAAGCACTTCTGCCAGTTGATCGAAGCGGGCATCGATCCATTCGACGGTCTCGCCCACCTGCTCGCCCAGCAGGGCCACGGCGGCGCCACGGTGACGCGCGCGCAGCGCATGCCAGGCCTCGCGCCAGGCTTCGTCGCCCTTGGCCGCCAGCTGGGCCAGCTCGATCAGCGCGTCAGTGACGCCCTTCATTGCCGAAACGACAGTGACCTGCAGCGATTCGGGACGGGCCAGCAGCAGGCCCGCGACATGGCGGTAGCGTTCGGCATCGGCCACCGAGGTGCCGCCGAACTTGTGCACGACGATGGACGGTGCAGCCAGATCGGCCGGGGCAACGGGATGAGCGGGGGCGTGGGAAGACATGCAGACCTCGGCAGGAGGCCCCGTCGCATGCAGGTGTCGAGTTTCCCCGCCACCTGTATGGTGCGGGGCCGTGGTTTTCGGGAGTTACACGAAGACGACGGGCCGCACCAGGGCAGTGGTGACGGTGGTGGTGGTAATGGTGGTGGTGGCGACCGGCGCAGTCGAACGGCCCGCGGTAGCGGGAGCGATCAGGCTGGCGTGGGCGGCATCAAGAACCATGACGCACAGAAAACACTGTGCGCCGGCCTGCTGTCAAGTGCTGCGATGCAAAAAACCAGTGCCGCGATCATCGCTCAACGTGCCGGCATTTGGTTGCATCTGAGACCAAGGCAGCATCAGCACGCTTGACGCACGCATTCAGCCGGCATGTTCGGCGATCGCCCGTGGACTACGATGGGCATGCGCGCACAGCATCACGCCGGCCACCAGGAACACGATCGCCAGCGCTTCCAGCAGCGAAGGCCAGCGCTGCTGCCAGGCGAAGGCATACGCCAGCGCGAACAGCGTCTCGAACACGATCATCTGGCCGGTCAGGGTCAGCGGCAGCAGGCGGCTGGCGCGGTTCCAGAACGCATTGCCGAGGATCGAGGCCACCACCGCCACACCGGCACTGATTGCCCAGAAACCACTCCACTGCGCCGCCGTGTGCCCGCTGGTGTGGCCGATGAAGGCCATCGGCACCAGCAGCAGGGCCAGGCCGCCGGTGGTGACGCCGGTCAGCAGCGACCAGTTGTGGCTGGACAAGTCCGGTCGACGCGCCAGCCAGCGGCTGTTGCCGATCGAGTACAACGCCCACGAGAACAGCGCGCCGAACGCGCACAGCAGGCCGATCAGGCGCTGCCGCCACGGGGTTGCCAGGTGCTCGGACATCAGTGCTTCCCAACCAACCAGGGCCACGCCCAGCACGCACAGGCCCAGTGCCGGCAGCAGCTGTTTCAAAGGCACTGCACCCTGTTCGCGCACGCCGACCAGGGTGACCACCACCGGAATCAGGCCGACAATCAGCGACGCCGCCGCACCGCCAGCCCACTGCACCGCCGTGGCCAGCAGCAGGAAGTACACCAGGTTCCCGGCCAGGCTCAGCCACAGCAGCCCGATCCATTCGGCGCGACCCAGCTGCGGTGCCAGCCGCTTCCAGCGCGGGAGCAGCAGTACTACGGCGATCAGGCCGTAGACCAGATAGCGGCCGGCCGACAATTGCAGGGCGTTGAACGACTGCAGCACGGCGGGCGCGAGGAAAACCACGCCCCACAGCGCGCCAGCGGCCACGCCATTGGCGATGCCCAGGGCCATCGGGTTGTTGCGCATTCGGGTTCTTCGGGGGGAGAGAACAGGCCGCGCAGTGTAAGCGCTGGCCAGCGGGCGCTCTTGACCGAGGCTATTGCCCTGACCGGCCGCGCGTGCGCAAAGCCGAGCGTGGCTCGACCCTACAGTCCGGCGCCCCGGCGCCACGCTGCGGGAGTCTGGCCGCACTCGCGGCGCAGCGCACGGGTCAGTGCGCTCTGCTCGGAATAGCCCGCGGCCAGCGCGATATCGCTGATCGGCGCCACGCTGGTGCGCAGCTGGTGCTTGGCCCAACGCAACCGGCTTGCGCTGAGCCAGGCCTGCGGGCTGAGCCCGAACTCCTGCCGGAACAGCGCATGCAAACGGCTCTCGCTGACCCCGACGAACGCCGCCATGCGCGCCACCGGCCACGCCTGCCCGGGGTCGGCCTGGACCGCCGCACACAGACCCTGCATGCGCGCGCCACTGCCAGCAGGTGCAAATACCTGCAGCAACTGCGGCAGCAGCGCCGGCATCGACTGCCCTGCCTGCACCTCAGCCAGGCGTCGGCGCAATGCCAGCGGCAGATACAGCCAGCGCTGCCGGCAGAGATGCTCCTGCGTGCCGTCATCAAGTACGCCCGGAGGACAGTCAACGATCACGAAACCATTGGGACCATCAGCCATCTGGTCATGCGCCTCACCGGCGGCCACGAATGCCCCCTGCAGCACGTCCAGCCGACCTCCGCGACCTTCCATTTCGAACTGCAGTTCACCCTGCACTGGCAGCACCCACTGCGCGTAGTCATGGCGGTCCAGGCCGGTAGCCTGGCCGTAGTGCCGCAGATGGAAGATGGCGCCCATCCGGGCAGTGTGCGCGTGTAACAACGGCCGTGCAAACCGTTGCTATAGTCGATCCGTCATCCAACGCAGGGAGTGCAGGACATGACCCATCAGCAGGTGTCCCTGGTGCTCGCCACCAGCCTCGGCCTGGTGCTCGCAGCTTCGGTCTCCGCACAGGAGCGTACGCCACCGGCTCCGCACTGCATGGACGCTGTCGGCGTACAGGAAGTGGAGCAGGCATCACCGCGCTCGATCGCACTGCGCGCCGCCTCCGGCCAGCCCTTTCGGATCGACTTCAACGAAGATTGCCCCGGCGTCCGCGGTGCCACCTCGCTGAAACTGGAAGCCCCCGCCGGCTGGGCCTGCGGCCGCCCCAGCGAACGCGTCGTGGTCGACGGCCGCCGATGCACCATCAGCGCGGTCACCCCGCTGCAGAATCGCGACTATGCCAGCGTCGCCCGCGACAGCGACCGCCTGCGCACCGCTACCCTGCCTGCCGTGACCATCCGCGAACGCAAGGAGGTGCGTCGCAGCTTCGGCGGCTCACCGTCCTACTGCTTTGCCACGCGCAACGTGCGTGCCTGGTCATCCGACCCGCAGGGCATGCTGGTGGAGACCAATCCGCGCCGCAATGGCGGCCATCGCTACTACCGGGTCGAACTCGGCAGCCACTGCCGCCAGCTCGACCGCGCGCCGCAGCTGAGCTTCCACTCGGGCCTGCAGAACGGCCTGATCTGTGGCAATCCCGGCGATCGGATCATGACTGCCGAATTCGAGACAAACGATCTGCGCGGTGAAAGCATCGCCCCGCTGCCGCAGTACACGCGCGGCAGCTGCACGATCCAGGCGGTCTACCCGGCCTCCAGCCAGGCGTCGAACTAACCGTCGACGCCGAGGAAGGCGAACGGTGCGCTGGGCACGAACTGGCCCAGTGCATCACCGGCGAAGGTATTGCGCTGGTCCTTGCCGAGGTCGAGCTTGAGCACCTTGCCGGCGAAATCGACCTTGTTCAGATCGACCCAGAAGGTGTTCGGGGTCAATGCCGATTCGAAGAAGTACAGCCGCCGCTTGTGGTCGGCCACGGTGCGCCAGCGCGTGGATGAGATGTTCGGCTCACCCGGCGTGGTGATGCCATACGGCACCGACGCGTTGCGGATCACGCTGAACACACTGGCCAGGGCCTCCACCGGATCCTCGGCCTTGGGAATGGCGTTGATGTAGAACGAGGCGCGCGCGAAACGGTCAGCAGAGCGGTTGGTGCCCGGCAGCATCACCGTGCCGCCGATCTGCTGCCAGTAGCTGTTGAGCGCCAGCTGCTGCTCGAAGATCGGCGAATTGGTCATTACCTGGTAGCGCCGGTCATGGTGGATCACCTGGCGCCCGCCGATGTACTCGACGATGGCACTGTCGCCGCTGGCATCGGACAGCGACAGGTGCAGCGTCGCCTGCCGATCTTCACCGGGCACCTTGTCGGTGACGATCGAGTACGGCTCGCGCTTCAACGCGGCGACCGCCTCTTCCACGGTAGCGAAGTTGTCCAGCACATACTGCGCCCACAGCGAAATCGCCAGACCCGGCTTGTTGCCACGCTGCTGCGGATACTCCGATTCGACCAGCCACAGCAGGTTGGCCACCAGGCCCTTTTCGTTCATGCCATCGGTGGTCGACACGTCGTAGCCGGTGGCCACCACCGAGCCGTAGCGCGCGGTCCACGCCAGCGACTTCGGGCCGGCCTGGCCGGTGCGCGCAATGCCGCGCGGCAGTATGTAGAGGTTGGTCGCCACATCGACCTTCCAGTCCATCGAGCGCGCGGTGATCACATCGCCGTTGTCACCCAGGTACACCGCGCGCGTGCAGGCCAGTGCCGGTGCCACGGCTGCGGCCAGCGCGACCGCCAGCATTCCCCTTCCCATCCACTTCATCCGTGCCATGTCGTTGCACTCCTTTTCCCCGTGATCCGAAGATAGGACCCCAGGCAGGGTGAGACAGGGGTGAAAGCCTCAACGGACGAAGCGGTCGTGCAGCCAGAATCCTGCAAGCATCGAAGGCACGAACCACAGGGCTTCGCGCGACGCCACGGCCACCCCGGCGATGGCCGGGCCTGGGCAATAGCCCGCCCAGCCCCAGCCGATCCCGAACAGCGCGGCACCCAGCAGCAGGCGAGCATCCACACGCCGGGTAACAGGCAGCCGGAAGCGGTCTGCGTACAGCGGCTGCTGTCGCCGCAACACCCACCGCTGCCCGATCGCGCTGACCAGCAGCGCCGAGCCCAGCACCCACAGCAGCGTGGGATCGAAGTCACCGGTGATGTCGAGGAAGCCGAGGACACGACGCGCGTCGGTCATTCCCGAAAGTGCCAACCCCATGCCAAACAACGCGCCCGCCGCGCCGGCGGCCCAGACTGCGCGGCTCATGTCGGGCCTCCGCCATGACGGACCAGGAAGGTGGTCAGCATCGCGCAGACCATGAACACCAGCACGGCCGCCAGCGATCGCTTCGAAGCGCGGGCCATGCCGCACACACCGTGACCGCTGGTGCAGCCGTTGCCCAGCCGCGTACCGAAGCCGACCAGCAGGCCGGCTCCCATCAACTGCCATGCCGGCAGCGCATCACGCAGCAGCGCACGCGGCGATGCCTCGGGCACCGATTGCCACCACAGCACCAGCCCCGCCGATGCTGTCAGGCCGGCGAGGAAGGCCCAGCGCCAGGCACGCTCGCCCTTGCCTGCGCGCAGGCTGCCTGCGGTGATGCCGCTGATGCCCGCCACGCGTCCGATGGTGGCGAACAACAGCACCGCGGCGGCGCCGATCAACGCACCACCTGCCGCCGCACTCCATGGCAGGTTCATGCCCTGCCCTCTTCGCTGCCGTACATGGGATTGCCTGTTTGTTTAGATTATTCTAAATTAGATCATTCTAAACAAAATGGTCAACCATGGCCCGGACCCAGCTCGACAGCGCCGCGATGGCCGAACACGCGTCGCAGGCAGCCACGCTGCTCAAAAGCCTGGCCCACCCGGCCCGGCTGCGGGTGCTGTGCCGCCTGGTGGAAGGTGAAGCGCCGGTACCGGAACTGCAGGCACTGACCGGCCTGAGCGCATCGGCGTTGTCACAGCATCTGGCGGTGCTGCGCGGACTGGATATCGTGGCGACCCGGCGCGAAGCGCAGGCGATACACTACCGGGTTCTTGAAGGGCCCGCACTGGGCGTGCTGCAGGCGCTGCATGCGGCGTACTGCGGTGCTGCTTCGCGCTGAATCCGGCGCAGACCATCAGCCTGCGTGCAGCGCCGACTGCACCACCTGATCGAGCAGGTCCACTGGCGTCGGTGCCGAACGATCGCCCTGCAGGCGCCGGGAGAATCCGGACCGGTCACTGCAGGAAAGCTGGCGCAGCATCGACGCGTCGACCGGCAGCGAAAGCATCGGCCAATAGGGAAACTGGCGCTGGCCCAGGCGGCCGCGTCCCAGTCCGGTGATGTCGATGTGGCTTCCTGCCTGCAGGATGCACTCTTAGATCGATGCCATCCGGTGGCCCCTCGATGTACTGCAGGAAACGCTCGCCATCACGCAGCAGCACGCCGGTCACCCTGCCAGCTTGTTGAATCGTGCCGCGTCCTCCACCAGCCGATGCAGGCACTCGGCGGACAGGTCCGGCAGCGCCCGGCTGACGTAGGCGATGGCGCGCAATGGCATGGCGCTTCCCTGACAGAATAGGCGCCCACGCTGGCAGTTGCGGACCAGTCCGTCTCAGTCCGCCGGGATGCTGGCTGAAGCGCTTAGGTTGCCGCCAAGACCGTGCCGTCGCAGCGTCGTGGCAGCATTGCCTCGAACACCACCTGGCCCGCTTCGTTGCGGGCCGCAATGCGCCCGCCGTGCGCGCGGACGAACTGATCGACGATGTACAGGCCCAGGCCCAGGCCCTTGCTCTGGTGGAAGCTGGCCTTGAACGGTTCGAACAGTCGCGGCAACAGCGCGTCATCGATCCGGCCGGCGTTGCTGACCCGCAGCAATACGCCGCGCGGGTCGCGCCCATCCACCTGCACCCTCGCCTCGCTGCCATGGGTCAGCGCATTGCCGACCAGGTTGGCGGCGACCTGGCCAAGGCGATCCAGATCGCCCTGCAGCCGCGTGTCTCCCTGCAGGTCCAGGTGGATCCGGTCCGCCCCATGCGCGCTGCCCGCCTCGGCGACTACCGCGCGCGTCACGTCGGCCAGATCGCAGGCACTTGCCTCCAGCCTCAGGCCACCGCTGCGGATCCGCGAGAAATCCAGCAGCTGCTCGACCATCCGCGCCATCCGCAGGGTGCTGGCTTCCAGGTACTGCAGGGTCTGCTGCGCGCCTGCGTTGTCTTCCGGAAGCTCCAGCGCCAGCTTGTCGGTGCACAGCAGGATCGCCGACAACGGCGTGCGCAGGTCGTGGGTCAAAACGGCAGCCATCGTCTCGTTGAGCTTCAGCGCGCGCTCCAGTGCCTCGTTGCGCGCCTTCAGCAGCTGCCGCTGCTGGTACAGCTCGATGAAGACGTTGACCTTGCTCAGGATCACCTGCGGCGCCACCGGCTTGTGCAGGAAATCGACCGCACCGCTTTCGTAGCCCTTGAACACGCGCAGGGGATCATCCGGAGAGGCGGTCAGGAAGATGATCGGCACGTCGCGGCTGCGATGCGAACCGCGCATCAGTTCGGCCAGGGTGAAGCCATCGATCTCCGGCATGTGCACGTCAAGC
The DNA here is from genome assembly GCF_059371335.1 of Stenotrophomonas sp. YJH_SMC_6. NCBI lineage: Bacteria > Pseudomonadati > Pseudomonadota > Gammaproteobacteria > Lysobacterales > Lysobacteraceae > Stenotrophomonas > Stenotrophomonas sp. YJH_SMC_6. The sequence goes on from NZ_JCAFUM010000010.1 coordinate 128,472, forward strand.
AGGGCCAATGCCACCTCGTGCTCGAGCAGCAGCTCCAACGCCTGCGCGCCCGAGCCGGCCAGCAGCAGGTTGACCCCTTCGCGCTGCAGCAGGGCCTGCATGGCTACCAGGTTCTGCGGCACGTCATCGACGATCAGCAGGTTGACCGGGGTCCGCGACTGCGCAGGTTCCGGTGGCAACAGGTTCATGCAAACAACTCCTTCAGGCGGCGACACATCAGTTCAAGGGGCAGCACGGCATCGGCGCCGGCGTACTGCAGGGCGGAAGCGGGCATCATCGACGCCTCGGCTTCCTCGGGACATTGCAGCCAGGCATGGCCACCGGCACGGCGCACGGCGGCAACGCCCTCGCTGCCATCACTGCTGGCACCGGTCAGCAGCAGGGCCAATACCTGCGCGCCGAACACCGCCGCAGCGGAGTCGAACAGCGGATCGATGGCCGGACGGGAAAACAGCACCGGTGCATCCACCGACAACGCCACCGCCCCCTCGTCCTCCACCAGCAGGTGGTAATCCGGCGGCGCGAACGTCACCGTGCCCGGCTGCAACGGCTGCTTGTCTTCGGCTTCGCGCACCGGCAACGCGCAGTACGGCGCCAGCACCTCGGCGATGCGGCTGGTACGGTCACGCGGCAGGTGCAGCACGGCCAGTACCGGTACCGGCAGCTTCGCCGGCAGTGCACCGAGCACCGCCTGCAGGGCCGCCACGCCACCGGCGGACGCGCCGATCACCAGCACGGCCGGACGCACCGGCAGCGTCATCAGGCCACCTTCCGGTACAGGCGGTGCTCTCGCGAACAGACCTCGAAGGCATCGTGGTGGCACCCGAACTGCAGCGACTCCTTGCTGCCCAGGCCAAGGAAGCCCCGGTGCACCAGCGCTTCGCGGAACAGGCCGACGGCACGATCCTGCAGGTCGCGGTTGAAATAGATCAGCACGTTGCGGCACGACACCAGGTGCACTTCGGAGAACACGGTATCGGTGGCCAGGCTGTGGTCGGCGAACACCACGTTGCGGCGCAGTTGGCGGTCGAACACCGCACCATCGTAGGCGGTAGCGTAGTAGTCCGACAGCGACGCGGTGCCACCGGCGGCCAGGTAGTTGCGGCTGAACTGGGCCATCCGGTCGATGCCATAGGCGCCCGCCTCGGCGGTGGCCAGTGCGGCCGGATTGATGTCGGTGGCATAGACGATGCTGCGCTCGAGCAGGCCTTCCTCATGCAGCAGGATCGCCAGCGACCACACTTCCTCGCCCGTGCTGCAGCCGGCCACCCACAGCTTCACCGAGGGATAGGTACGCAGCACTGGCACCACCTGCTCGCGCAGCTCACGGAAATACGCAGGGTCACGGAACATCTCCGAGACCTGCACGGTGAAGAACTGCATGGCCTGGGCGAACAGGTCCGGCTCGTGCAGCAGCCGGTACTGCAGGTCGACCAGCCGCTCGCACTCATAGCGCTGCATCGCCTGGCGCATGCGTCGGCGCAGCGACGACACCGCATAGCTGCGGAAATCGTAGTGGTAGCGCTGGTACAGCGCCTCCAGCAGGACCTTCAGTTCGAGGTCGAACAGCGCCTGTTCGTTCATTGCCGCGAACACCAGACCCGGCACAGCGAGACCAGCTTGTCGACGTCGATGGGCTTGGCGATGTAATCGTTGGCGCCCGCCTGCAGGCAACGCTCACGGTCGTCCGGCATGGCCTTGGCAGTCAGCGCGATGATCGGCAGGTCCTGCAGGTGACGCTGCGCGCGGATCTCGCGCATCGCGGCCAGGCCATCCTTCTCCGGCATCATGATGTCCATCAGCACCAGGTCGACTTCGCGCTCGGCCAGGCGGTCCACTGCCTCCTGCCCATTGCGCGCGATCTCCAGCGTCACACCCAGCGGCTCGAGCACGCTGGACAGCGCAAAGATGTTGCGCACGTCGTCCTCGGCCAGCAGTACGGTGCGTCCATCGAGCACGGTGTCGCGACGGCGCGCCTCGCGCAGCAGGCGCTGCTGGTCGGTGGGCAGGCTGGCTTCCACGCTGTGCAGGAACAGGGTGACTTCATCCAGCAGGCGCTCGGGCGAACGCGCGCCCTTGATGATGATGCTCTTGGAATAGCGGCGCAGGCGCTGTTCTTCCTCGCGACCGAGCGCGCGGCCGGTATAGACGATCACCGGCGGGAAGCCGACGTCATCGTTGCCGGCCATGTGTTCGAGCAGGTCGTAGCCGCTGCCGTCAGGCAGTGACAGGTCCATCACCATGCAATCAAAGGTGACCGTGCTGAGCTGCTCCAGCGCGCCAGCAAGCGTTCCCACGGCGACGATCTGCAGCTGATCACGGCCCAGCAGCAGTTCCAGGTTGTGGCGCAGCTCGCTGTCGTCCTCGACGATCAGCAGGCGCCGCACGTCGCGCTGGCTGGTCTGTTCCAGCTGCTCGATGGCGCTCACCAGGCGCTCGCGCGTGGTCGGCTTGATCGCGAACCCGATCGCGCCGAGCTCGCGCGCCACCTGGCTGCGGTCCGTTGCCGAGACCACGTGCACAGGAATATGGCGGGTATCGGGGTTGCGCTTCAGGCGCTCCAGCACGCTCAGGCCGGACACGTCCGGCAGGCCGATATCGAGCAGGATGCCGTTCGGTCGCAGTTCGCCGGCCAGGGCCAGCGCCTCTTCGGCCGTCCCGGCCACCACGCAGTCGAAATCCAGTTCATGGGCCAGGGCCACCAGCGCTTCGGCGAACGTAGCGTCGTCCTCGACGGCCAGGATCAGGCGGCCCGGGTGCTGGCGACGACCGCGGTCGTCGGCCACGCTGGGCACCGTCGTCGTCGGCGCCACCGGAGCCCTTGCTGGCACCTGCATCGCCGGCACAGCGGCCGCGACCGGCGAGGCCACGGGGGCTGCGGCGATATCCGCGGCGCTCGACGCGGGCGCGCCCTGCAACGGCAGTTCCAGAATGAAGCAGCTGCCACGGCCCGGTTCGCTGTCAACCTGGATGCTGCCGCCCATGCGCTCGGCCAGATCGCGCGAGATCGACAGCCCCAGGCCGGTGCCACCGTAGCGGCGACGGGTGCTGCCATCGGCCTGGCGGAAGGCTTCGAAGATGACCTGCAGCTGCTCGCGGGCAATGCCGATACCGCTGTCGCAGACCTCGAAACGGATGCGCCCCTGGCCGGCCGCGCGCACGTGCAGGCTGACCTTTCCATGCTCGGTGAACTTCACCGCATTGGCCAGCAGGTTCTTCAGGATCTGCTGCAGGCGCTGGCTGTCGACCACCAGCTGGCTCGGCGCCAGCGCATCGGCCTCGATCTGCAGGGCCAGGCCCTTCTGCCGCGCCATCGGCTCGAAAGTCTCGCGCAGGCGCTGCAGCACGCTGTCGGTCACCACCACTTCATCGGCCAGCTCGACGTGGCCGGCCTCGATGCGCGACAGGTCCAGGATGTCGTTGATCAGCGCCAGCAGATCGTTGTTGGACGACAGGATCGCACGCGCATACTTCACCTGTTCTTCGGTGAGCGTGCCGTCCTTGTTGTCGGCCAGCAGCTTGGCCAGGATCAGCGAGCTGTTCAGCGGCGTGCGCAGTTCGTGCGACATGTTGGCCAGGAACTCGGACTTGTAGCGCGATGTCGCGGCCAGTTCGTTGCTGTTGCGCACCAGCTGGCTCTGCGCGACCAGCAGTGCCTGCTTCTGCGCCTCCAGCTCGTGGGTCCGCTCTTCCAGCTGGACGTTGCTCTGTTCCAGCTCGGCCTGCTGTTCTTCCAGATGGCTCTGCGACTGCAGCAGGCTGCGGCTCTGCTCTTCCAGTTCCTCATTGGCCACGCGCAGCTCTTCCTGCTGGGCCTGCAGCTCCTCGCCCTGGCGCTGCGATTCCTCCAGCAGCACCACCAGTTGTGCGCGCAGCAGCGATGCACGCAGCGCCATGCCGATGGTCTCGGCGCAGCGCTCCAGCAGCTCGCGATCCAGGTCGCGCTGCGCACCCGCCCGGGCGCGTCCCAGCTCGACGATGCCTACCACGGTGCCGTCACTGCTGATCGGCGCCAGGATGCGCTCGCGCACCGGCAACCGCCCCAGGCTGGTCTGCAGTTCAAGTACGGCGTCGTCGCTGCCCTCCAGGTGACGGATGCACTCATCCCGCGCCACCTGCCCGGCCACGCCCTCCTGCAATGCCAGCGACGCCGGCATGCCGGACGGCAACGCCAGGCCGCCGGTCAGCTGCAGTCGTCCGCCTTCCAGCCGGTACACGGCGCCGACGTCGGCCTCCAGTTGCGCGCCCAGGCTGGTGGCTGCCGCCTCGGCAATCTGCTCCGGGCCGAGGTCGCCGCGCAGGCTCATCGCTACCGCGTTCTCGGCCTCCTGCAGCCACAACGCCCGCATTGCGTCCCGGCGTGCCTGGATCGCGCGGGAGACGATCAGCGCGATCATCAGGAACGCACAACCACCGATGCTTCGGTTGACCAGCGAGAACGCCGAGTTCGAGCTGGCCGGGGCGATGTTGAAACCGATGACCAGCAGGACGCAGGCGAGCACAGCCACGATGAACGGCGCGCGCGCACTGCGCTGGAACACCGTGACGCCCACGGCCAGGAAATACGCCAGCCATACCGCATAACCGAGCGGTACCACCAGCTCCAATGCGATGGTCGCAGCCAGCAGCACGGCGGACGTCATCCAGATCCAGCGGTCACGCGTAGTCGCACCAGGACGCATGCAGGTCGGTTCCAGAACAAAAAGGGTGGGTGATGGTACTCCGTGTCGTATTCAGCCGCACAGGACAAATGGCACGTGTCCCGCCTCCACGCCTCCTTCACACTTGAATGCCTAGCTTCACGTCCCTCACAGGGGTAACACTTATTTTTACGTGGACGCTGCCGCCTCTACGACGTCCGTGCTGACGGACCCTTCCCGCCAACTGCGACTGCTGATCGACAGCGTGCGCGACCATGCGCTGTACCTGCTTGATCCGGATGGCATCGTCTGCAGCTGGAACCCGGGTGCGGAGCGCATCAAGGGCTATTCAGCCGATGAAGTGGTGGGCACCCACTTTGGTCGCTTCTACCTGGCCGCCGACCGCGAGGCAGGAGAACCGCAACGCCTGCTCCGCCATGCAGCGCAGCATGGCCACGTTGCCAATGAGGGCTGGCGGGTACGCCGCGATGGCTCGTCGTTCCGTGCCAGTGTTGTCATCGAGCCGGTGATTGAAGCGGGTGAGCTGCTCGGCTACGTCAAGATCACCCGCGACATCACCGAGCAGTGGCAGGCACAGCGCCTGCTGCGTGATGCCCAACGAGCGCTGCGCAATACCCAACAGTTCGAGGCCGTCGGCCGACTCAGCCGCGGCCTGTCGCATGAGTTCAACAACCTGCTGACCACCATCGGCAACGCACTGGACCTGCTGTCCCTGCGCCTTGGCGGTGACGATGCGCGCGCCGCCGAGCTGCTCGATGCCGCGCAGAGCGCGACCGATCGTGGTGCGCTGCTGACCCGCCAGCTGCTGGCGTTCAGCACTGGCCAGACCCTGATCCGCGAACCACTGGATATCAACGTGTTGATACAGCAGTGGCTGCCGGACCTGCAACGCGCCTGCCCGTCCACGGTGATGCTGGATGCCCAGCTGGCACCCGGCCTGCCTGCGGTCAACACCGATGCGGCGCAGCTGCAGACGGCGCTGGCCAATCTGGTCGCCAATGCCGCCGATGCTACCCTTGAAGGCGGTCGCATCCTGATCGGCACCGCGCTGGAGCATCGCCTCGACCCGGACGCGGACTCCACGCTGCAACGTGGCTATGTCACCCTCAGCGTCTGCGATGAAGGCCACGGGATGGCGGCCGACATCGCCGAACGGGCCACCGAGCCCTTCTTCACCACCAAGGACATCGGCAAAGGCAGCGGCCTGGGCCTGAGCCAGGTGTTCGGATTCACTACCCAGAGCGGCGGCTTCGTCGACGTGTCCACCACGCCCGGTGTCGGCACCACGGTCAGCCTGCTGCTACCCGCAATGGAGGACCCTGCCGATGACCGATGACCCGATCCGCGTACTGATGGTGGAAGACCAGACCGATCTGCGTGAAATGATCGGCCTGGCCCTGCGCGAACTCGGCATCGATGTGGCCACGACCGCCGATGGCCACGAGGCGGCGGAACTGCTCAAGGGCGAAGCACGTTTCGACGTGGTGTTCAGCGACGTCAGCATGCCCAACGGCATGTCCGGCATCGAGCTGAGCGAGCATGTGGCACGCGAACAGCCGCAGGCACGGATGATCCTCTCGTCCGGCTATGCCCGTTCGCAGCTGCCGCCGCTGCCCGAGCAGGTGGAGTTCCTGCCCAAGCCCTATCGCCTGCGCCAGCTGGTGCAGCTGCTCAGGCAGGCGTAAGCCACGGCGCCCCGCAGGAAACCCCTGCGGTCAACCCATCATCGCCCCGCGCTGGAACGATGCCAGCAGCGTAGAGGCTGCCGCTGCCGGCGCCAGCCGACCGCGTGCCAGTGACCAGGTGATGCCGTAGAAACAGCTCCAGTAGAAGTCCGCGAGCCATACCGCGGTGAAACCGACGTTGAACTCTCCGGCCGCCTGACCCCGCAGGAAGAAGGCCTCGAAACGTTCGCCGATCGGCGCCCAGCGCTCCGGCAGCAGGTGCAGGTCGCCCAGGCGCTGCTGTTCTTCCATCATCCGTGCGAACAGCAGCGTCACCAGCTCCCAGTCCGCCAGCAGCGTGGCGGTGACCTGCTCCAGCACGTGGCGTGCATCACCGCCCTGGTCGAACCAGGCCGCCGCCGCTTCCACGCGCTCGAAACCGGCTGCGAACAGGGCCTCGTCGATCGCCTCCCGGGTAGGCGCAAACCGGTACAGGGTCGCGCGGCTGATGCCCGCCCCGCGCGCGAGTTCGCTGAGGGTGCAGCGTGGATGGCTGACCAGGGTGGCCGCCAGCGCATGGGGCAGGTCGCGTCGTGTACGTGCTGCGGCAGGTCGCATGAAAAGCGATGGGGTGTGGGCTGGCCCTCACGCTAGCATGAATCGTCAATTAATAAACTGAATCAAATATGATTCACACGAATCACGAATGCGCTACAACAGGGGTGCGTCCGGTGCACCCGGGTCGGTGCACGGCAGGGAACGCGTCACAGGCATCGAGGGAGACAACGCCATGCTGCACCCACTCCGCGATATCGCCGTGCTGTTCGACGCCAGCGACACCGGGCACCGCGTTCTCAACATCGCCGCCGACTTGGCGCAGGCCCAGCAGGCGCATCTGGTCGCAGTCTCCACGGCCCTGCATCCCACCGACATCGCCAACGGCTTCGCGCGCGGTGCCGGCATCGCCGCCGCGCTGGACCACGAGGCCCGCGCGGATGCCGCCTGCACCGCACAGCTGATGCAGAACCTGCGTGCCGTGTCCGAGCCGCTGCAGATCAGCACCGAACTGCGCATCGTCTCGGACTACCTGGGTGGCGCCGACCTAGCGCTGCAGTCGCTGTACTGCGACCTGATCATCGCCGGCTATCCGCACACACCAGGCGCGCCCTCCGGCTGGCATCCACTGGGCACGCTTCGCCAGACCGGGGTACCGATGCTGCTGGTGCCGCCGCACTGGAAGGGCGAGCAGGTCGGCCGGCGTATCGTGGTGGCCTGGAATGCCAGCAAGCAGGCCCGTCGTGCGGTGACAGATGCCCTGCCTCTGCTGGCCCGCGCGCAGGCCGTGCACCTGCTGATGGTCGACACGCCCAAGGCTGAAGCGGCACCCGGCGCTCAAATGGCCCAGCATCTGGCGCGGCACGGCGTTGAAGTGGAGATACAGGCGATCAGCTCCAGCCAAGGGGGCGTAGCTGCCACCATTCGCCAGCATGTACTTGATGCCAAAGCCGATCTGCTGGTGCTGGGGCCCTACAGCCGCAGTCGCGTGGTCGAACGCGTGCTCGGCGGGGTCACCGAGGATCTGCTCGCCGAAGTACCGGCGCCCTTGTTCGTATCGCACTGATACCGCCCTGCCCCGCCCGGCGGTAGCCGGTCAGCGATTGGCCGGTGTGCCGCCGGAAATAGCGACACAGGTAGGACGCGTCCTCGAAACACAGGCGTTCGGCGATGCGTCCGATCGGCAGTTCGCTGTAGCTCAGCAGCGCCTTGATCTCCAGCACCACCTGGCGGTCGATCAACGCCTTCGGCGTTTCGCCGAAGCATTCCCGGGCCACCTGCGAGAGATAGAACGGGGTAATGCACAGCGCCTCGGCGTAGGACTGCACGTCGCGTTGGCGCGTGCTGCGCTGTCCGACCAGCTCCCAGAAGCTCCAGGCCAGGCGCTCGCGCCGGCCGACCTGCGGCGCCGCCTCGTAGTATGCCGGGAGCAATGTGGCGAACTTCAGGAAAAAGGTCTGCAGCAGGTTGCGCAGCATCACGTGGCGATGGCGGCCACCGTTGTGCTGGGCATCCATCAACTGCTGCAGCCAACCCTGCAGCAGCGGCACCTCCAGCGGTGACGGTACACAATGAGGGTGCTCGTGCAGGAACTTGAACAGTGCATTGGGCAGCACATAGGCCACCTCCGAGGCCAGCGCTTTCGGCACCAGGCAGGCCACCGCAAGGAAGCCGCGCGAACGCTGCCGCAGCAGCGCCAGCGTATCCTCCGCCAGCACCAGTACGTCGTGCCGCTGCACCGCCACTTCGCGGAAGTTCAGTGCGAACCGCGCACGCCCGGACACGCACACCAGCACCGTCAGATAGGCGTGCCCGAACGACAGCGGAACACCCAAGCCTTCAGCCAGCGTACTGACTTCAAGGCGCATGGATTCGTCCTGTTCCAGAAGCTGGGGAATGCGATCCATGGGCCGATCCACTGGGATATCGCGGCAGAGCATATCCGCCCGAACGAAGAAGTTGTGAAAAGTACCGAAACCATCAAGGTCCCGCCCTGTGCTCCCTGCCCGTCGAAACCTAGCCTGTGCACTCTCTTTCCACCGACGGACCCGCCATGCAACTGGCCACCCAACGCTTGATCCTGCGCCCCTGGCGCGACAGTGACGCCGCCGATCTGTACGAGTACGCCCGCGACCCGCGCGTGGGGCCCATCGCCGGTTGGCCACCGCATGCCAGCGTAGAGGAGAGTGCCGACATCATCCGCACCGTGTTCAATCGACCGGAGGTCTACGCCCTGCAGAGCCGCGAGAACGGGCGTGCCATCGGATGCGTCGGCATCCTGATCGGTGCAGACAGCAACTTCAGCTTGGGCGAGCGCGAGGGAGAGATCGCCTACTGGATCGGCGTACCGTACTGGGGTCGTGGCCTGGTACCCGAAGCTGTACGTGAGGTGATGCGGCATGCCTTCCTGGATCTGCAGCTGGATGCGTTGTGGTGCGGCTACTTCGCCGACAACCTGCAATCGATGAGCGCGCAGGCCAAATGCGGTTTCCGGCATCACCACACCGAGGTCAACCAGTTCAACCGCTTTCTCGCCGACTACCGCACCGAACACATCAGCCGCATCACCGCCAGGGAATGGCAGGCGCAGCAGACCGTACCACTGCCCACATGATCACGGCTCAGCCGTCGCTGCGCTGCATGAAGAACAGTTCCGGCGTCGAGGCATCTTCCACCGGCTGGAAGCCGAAATCGCGGTAGAGCGCCAATGCTGCGACGTTGTCACGATAGACACGCAGGCTCAGGCGCTGCACATCCGGCGACCGCAGGGCCTCGGCACACAACAACTGCATCAGCACCCGTCCCAGGCCGCGCCCACGCGCCTGCGGCGAGACAATGATGCGGCCCAGGTGGGCAGTGCCGGGCGCGGTCAACCAGTACTGGCCGAACCCCATGCACGCACCCTCCCCGTCCAAAAGCACCCAACCCGGGCGCTCGGCCAGTTCAAGAGCCCGTGCGAATGCCTCAGGCAGCAGAGGAAACGCAACGCCCGGGCCAGCCCAGCGTTGCGTCGCTGCAACCGAATCGAGCCAGCCAGCGATACGCGGGTAATGCCGAGGTTGAACCGGCTGCAACTGTGCGGGCATGAGGATGCCTGTGTGGTCCCGTCAACCCGCCGCGGTCACTGCCTGGATTGGAGGGTGATGAGCAGGCGCTTGCAGCGGACGTGCTTGCGCGAACTGGGCTGCGGTAACAGTGCGTGGGACGGATGTCCCATGCAGGAAGCCGCCGCACTCGACGGCGGCGACCTGTCGGCGCTTTACCGGCAGACGTACTCGCGTGCCGATTCGATGGTGTCCACGTCGAGCTCTTCGTATTGGATCTCGACGGTTTCCATGCTGGACGCGGTGACCACCGCGCGCGCGCCGAGATTGCAGGCGGCAGGCAGCCCGCCAGCGTACGCTTGGCCATTGATCGCATACGCCAGGCCGTAGCAGGCCGAGCCGAGCTGGAACGGATTGTGGCTGCAGGCCATGAGCTGACTGTTGGCAAGGTCACTGGAAGCCGTGTAGTTGGACGTCCAGCCACTGCCGGCATCGCTGCCGCAGCTACCCGGGTACCCCTGGATCTGCGCACCGCTGGAGTCGCAGGTGTGGTAGGCGAAACTGCCGAAGAAACTGGTCTTTACATACGCGGTGCGGCCGCTGTCTACCCATTGTGCCGCAGCAGCGCTCTGGGCAAAGGCGGACAGGCCGAGCAGGCACACGGCAGCAGCGGTGAGAGGTTTCAATCCCTTCAACATGACTATCGTCCTCGGTATTGGCGTAGTGCACGCCTCATGCGTGCCAACCGAGTCTACCCCGCAGGTATACGGGCAAATATGACAGGCTCGACAGTCTGGGCCCTTCTGCGCACCCGATGCCTGAAGGGGAAGACGGCTTCGTGGCGAGCGCCGCCTGTTGACTGGCCATTGTGACCACTGCGACCAAAGCACTGGAAGGTGCCGTGGAACAAGGAGCGCCACTCGATCACCAATCGTCGCAAGTGACTGATTCTGGTGACCCCGGCCCGATTCGAACGGGCGACCTTCCCCTTAGGAGGGGGCTTCCACCGCGCGTTAAATCAATGACTTGCAAGACTGCTGGGACCGGCTTGGGTCCAGCTTCGCTCAAACACCCCGCCGCAGCTGTTGTAGCCCTACCCACACCCAGGCCTTGCGGGCGTCCCTCAGTTAGCGCTCATCGGACCCTACGATGATCAGCATGGGTCGGTCCAACTCGTCCTGCGACAGAGGCTCGAGAGTAAGCCTGAAGCCATTTTGACCAGGCCGACACAGAATTCCGTCTTCTGTTCACCACGATGTCAGCAATGAGCCTCTAAGCGAAAACGCCATGCTCGCCCTACTGAAACGTATGGGCTATCGCCACGTTACCGTCCATGGGTTCAGATCGACGTTCAAGGACTGGTCCAGCGAGACCACCGACTTCCCCGACGACCTGTCGGAAGCCGCACTCGCCCATCGGATTCGCGACAAGGCGAAGGCCGCCTATAAAAGGGGAACTATGCTCGAAAAGCGGTGATCCCTGATGGCAGCTTGGGCCAACTATCTAATGAACGAAGAATAACCGAATCGAGTCGTGGCGGCGGGAATCTCAGCTTATGCGACTTCATTGTGGGTCATCCCAGATCACCCCAGATCACCGGACACCCCACGTCAGATGATTCAAATCATCAAAATGAATTTGTATGCTGTTGATTTTATTTAATAAAAGTGCGACGAGAACCAAGGTCACATGCGAAATCGTGACCGAATCCCGAATCACGCTTCCATTTGGCTGAGCTGGGCGGTACAGTTCGCATCATGGACAGTCTCAACAACCCCTATGCCGCTGCCATCGCTATGGAGCGCGCGAAGATTTCCGAGTATGAGAAGCGGATCGCGGCTTGCCGCGGGCGCATCGCGGCGCTGGAGGGGTTGGCTGATGCTGAACCGGACGATGTCGATGCAGCCTTGGAACGGAAGCTAAAGGGATTGGACAGCGGGGACTGGTACACCGTTGAAAGCGAGGAAGTTCGGACGCGAGTTGCCGCGCCGCCCTCGCTAGCTACCTACTCCCCTCCGATTTATCCAGGGACTCCGCCGCTTCCAAAGCTGCCTACTGCTGAGACTGATCCATCCGTACAGTCCGGGTCGACGGCGTCTACACTCGTCCCGCCACCGCCACTGCCACCGCCAGGGCCGTTCGTTGGGCGAGCTGCGCTGCCCAGTTTCTTTTTTGCTCCACCACCAGGACCAACGATGCTGAACCCACTTAAAGGGGAAAGCGTCCATAGGTCCGAAAGTGGCGATTTCGTGTTGCCGAAGCGTCAAGTCTCGGCACAGGCAATTGAGCTCCTGCGCTTTCTGCGCGCCCCAGCCACATCAGATACAACGTTCGCGTTCACTGAGCGACGCGGTATCAAAATGAATCGCGCTTCACTTAGCACGTTCTTGTACGCCTATCGAACCAAGTACGGCTTTTTGGACTTGCAAGCAGACGGACGGTACGTGCTATCGGAACGTGGTCGCAATTACATCGACGCACCGGCGCGTCGCGATATCAAATTTGAACCCTCTGACGCGGGTGCAACCGCGTCAGAGGAGGAGTAACGCAGGTGATGGACCTGACCCGAACCGAAGGGGCTGACTCGGTATGGAGGATGCAAATGGTGCTCACCCGCCATCCCCGAACAACATAGATTTCGGCCGAGCGGATGATGTTGGCTCTTGCTGACAGTCATGTCAACTGGCCCCAAAAAAAGCCCAATAGCGCGGCAACGCTATCGGGCTCTGGCATGGCAGTGGAGCGTCCCTCTGCCACCTGCAGCTGTCTCTTAAAGACGGGCGGACTGTAACACCCGTTTTAGGCTGCGGGCAAATATCGCCTCCAAAGCCCCTTAGAGGACTTTGGCCATGGACTGCATTGCAGCCAAGCCCAAGAGCGTGCGCGTGCGTGCTTACACCAGGATTCGCTTCGGCAGCCTGGAGCATGTTTGCCAGCACTGGCGCTCTTACCCGCATCAGCTGAGCCTGTTCTGATGCATAGCGCCCGGTCTATCCGGGCGCTACCTTTTAGGGCTGCCCTTGCGTTCGCCGCCCTGCCGTCACCCAAGCCTTCATCGGATCCTTCGCCCTAGGCTTGGTATCGGCCGGCGGCTTGCGTGGCGCCAGTGCCGCCTTGATCCGCTCGACCTCCTTCGCTCCGGCCTCGGCCAGGCGCCGGGCCTGTTGCTGCTGCTCGCGGGTCGGCGGCAGGCCAGGTGGTGGGGGTGCCGGCTGGATCGGCGTGGTGTCAGTCAGCCGCGCCACAGCCGCGCGCAGGCGCATCTCCGGGTAGAGCCTGGCCGCACACCACCGCTCGGCATAGCGTTTGCCCTGACTGATGCTGGCCGCCGGAACGTCCTTGCTCAGGCAGCCTCGGCGAATGGTTCGACCAGCGCACCCAGCATCTCCATGGCTGTCGCTGGCGGCGTGCGCTCGGCTCCGCGCTGGAGGAAGCCGATCCAGTCAGCACGAACCAACATCAAAAGTTCTCCAGGCGATACGGGGACCAAACGCATCGGCCAGTATGGAAGCCGACGCTGCCCCACCCGCCCCCTGGCCAGCTCGATCAGTTCAATGTGGCTGGTTGAGCCCGCGGCTCTGGAGAAGGCCACATCTAAGCCATCTGGCGGGCCTTCCATGTACGCCAAGAAGCGGCTGCCATCGAAGAGGGTCACGCCAGTGACCCCTGCATCCCGGTTGAACCGCCTCGCGTCCGCCATCAGCCCTACAAGGTGAGCACTGTCGAGCCCTGGCATCGCCTCACTCACAAATACCACCGCTCGATTTGGCACGGCCGGCTCCGTCATCCTCTAGAGACTGTGAAGCCTATGCCTACACATGTTCACGACGCGTGCTGACCCATGGGATGCCGTCACAGTTTGGTTCCCGCTGGCCTACACGCCCCGGGCACGGCCGGCCGGACTACTCTCCGGCCTTGTGTGACCGATTCGTCCAGCTTCCTGCCCCTAATCGCCAGATCGGCCCTAGGTCCTTCACGACCGCCTGGCCCTGCTGAAGGAACCCGATTAGCAGACGGCCACCAGCGACCTGCCGGCCCATCTGCTCGTTGAGGTAGTTGGCCTGGAGCCGCCCAGCCGTCATCAGATCGGACTGCAGCATGCTGGGCGCGACACCTTTAAGTGGATCACCAGGTGATGCGAAATGGCCACCAATCGGCTGGACCGTGGTTGCGCGCCGACTGTTGCTCTTGGCATAGGCAGTGGCCATCATCCGGCCACTTCCCGACGACCAACCGGCCAGGATGATCTCGGTCCCCAGTTGTTCGATTGGTAGGTCAGCCTCCGCCGCCGCCCTCTCGTAGTTCAGCCACAGCTGGTCCATTACTGATCCCATCTCGGCGGACAGCTTCTCAATGGAGAAATCCGCACGGAAGCTAGCCTGCAGGACCAGCTCGTAGATCTTCAGGAAAAACTGGGCCGCACCTCTCGCCGCCAGCAGCACGTTGTGCTGCGGTATCAGGAGCATCTTGGCACCAGCAGAGTGGGCACCGGTAAGCGCATCCTCCGCAAGCGTATCTACTGCAATGACAAGCTGGTCACGGCTGATCAGAACATTGAGGATGCTCATGGGGCGCGTCCATTGGCAAGCCGAGACTATGGCTGGAGCACTGCCCACTGGATCTGAACCGGCGCGGCGCTGCGTAGCTGCTGCACCAGCGGAACGGCCCGCCCGGACCATCCTTGCTGATCCACGAGGCAACCCATATACCGTCGTTCAGGGGTCGAGCGGCGGCGATGGAAGTCGTGATGGCCGCCATGCTAGGTTCCAACCGGGTAGAAGGGAGCAACCTCAATGAATCGACGCTGGTGGGGCGTGAGTGCATTATTCGTTACGGCAGTGGCTTCAGCTGCGACAGCCGACACACCCGAGGGTGAACTGAGCGATCCCTACGGCTATACCCGCAGCGTACGCCGTGCTGAACTGGGCGCGCTGCAGGCGATGGGCAAGACGCAGGGCGCTAAGGGGCTGCTTGGCCAGACAGGCTTCTACCGTGTCCGCGGCGAAATCGACCGCTCCAGCAAGGCCGCCGAGCAATGTCTTCAGGCGGTGGCCAACGAGCCCCGCGAACAGGTAAAAGGTATCGAGTACCTATGTGCGGCCTCCTTGGCAGGCAACTTACTCATCCAGGGCGATATTGCCGGATGGGCGACGCAGATGATCCAAGTTCGAACGCTGCTGGACCGCGATATCCGCCCAATGCTCAAACAGCAAGCGGGCGACATCCACCTAGCGGGCATCAGCGAGCCGCATTTCGAGCGCTTCACAGCCTGGCCACGCACTGCCTTGGCGGCACAAACACCTCCAAGCGATATCCATGTTCCCATCCAATTGCAAAACGAACTGCCTACACTCAGCCTGAAGATTCGCACTAAGGCCGGTGAGCGCGAGCTGCGCGTACACGTGGACAGTGGCGCAGCGCATTCGCGCATCGGGCGCACGCTGGCAGCCGAACTCGGGCTGGAACTCACCGAAGGTTTCATGGTTGCCGATGGAAAGGCTGGGGCGGTGTATGCGCTGGCGTCGCCGGTGACTCTGGACATCGGAAGTGTTCTGGTGCGCGATGTCTCCTTTGCAGTGCTGGGCAAGGACGATCTACCGCGCATCGGCCTGGACGTGTTGCGCGCGCTTGGACGGGTGCGTATCAACCAAAACGCCCTTGTGATCCAGGCCGCTGCCAGCCCGGTGCCATGCGCGCGACGGATGGCGACACTATCCTCGCTGTGGGGCGATGCGTATGACGTCCGCTATCCGATCCGTGCCGGCAAGCAGAATGTGCTGGTCAAGGTGGATACCGGATTCAACGGTGGCTTCCAGGCGCGCGGAACGCTGCCCGCGCGCCCACCGGCAGCTGCTATACGGCGCAAGAACGTGATCACCACCGAAGGCAGCGAAGATATCCAGTACGTGGAAGCAACCACGCCGGTGATGATTGGCGACGAAGTTCTGAACCTCCCGATGGACCTAGGCCTTTCACCTGGGCCCAGGCCGTTGTTCAATCCCGAATGGCGCTTGGGTTTTGCTTCAACCCAGCGTTACAGCCTGTACATGGACGTTGCTGGCACCTACGGTTGCCCAGTTGCCGTTGCCGAAGCACCACCGCTGTTGCCACCGAAGCCAGTTGCCGCGCCGCCCACCGGCGACTGATCGGCGCTGGACGAAATCGTCAATTTGCCAAAATCGCAGGGTCGAGCCTGGTTCGACTCTTTGTCGGCGAGCCGCTCCTCACGCGCCCCGGTCGAGCGGCCTGCGGCCCCAAGCGCCGCGCCGAACCAAAAACGCTAGACCCATGCAGGGATGTCTGGCCACCCCTCAAGTCAGCCAAAAATGTATGTTCTATGCCCGTTCTGTCCAGTGAACCCGATGCATCCGAGCCAAGAAGATCGTCGAATTGCTAAGGTCCAGCGATTCCGCCTAGGTTTCCAGCAAACAAGGTAGCCCGATGTCCATTCATCAACTGAACGTTTGTGGCTCAGCACAGATGCTCCGCGCCCTCCGAGGTCAACTGGAAAAGGCCGAGGCCCACGCCAAGACCCTCGGATATGATCCGGGCAACTTGCTGTTAGCGCGATTGGCGCCAGATATGCACCCCCTTGCCAAGCAGATTCAGTTCGTATGCACCCAAGCCCGTGAAGTGATCAGCCGTCTCGGTGGCAAGCACCTGCCGACACTCCAGCCGCCGAGCGACATGGACGAAGCACGTGCGCTCATAGACCAAACGCTGGAGTACTTGACCACCAGTGAAGCGGAAGAGATCGATGCCGGCGCGTCGCGTCATGTTGCGATCGAACTAGCCGATGGCCTCGCCTTCGATATGAAGGGCGAGGAGTACGCAGCGAACTGGGCAACACCTCAGTTCTACTTCCACCTGATAACCGCCTACTGCATCCTACGCCACAACGGCATCCCCCTGGGGAAGGCAGACTATGTGCCCCACATGTTCGCGTGGATACGAAAGGACGACTAGCTAGCCGCCGGTGATGGAGGCCTCCCGCGTCAGTCGCACGGTCAACACGTCGCCGCGGAACAACGGCGAGAATCTGCGATTGCCCGTACCTTGAACTGCCCAGCCATGGCTGGGCAGCAGGGGATCACATGAAGACGTAACCCAAAGGACCGTCAAGGATAGCGCCAGGCGCCCCGTCGCAATCCGCGCGAAGGGTATCAAAATGCCGCGACTTCCCCTCCCAGAGATGGCGACAGCGGTACAGGGGAACAGTACCTGGCAACTGGGCTTGCGAGATGTAGCCCCGCAGATGCGAGTATGGGAGCATCGGCTGCCCCTCACAGTTCACGTCGGTGCTACTGAAGGTGTCCCAGGGAGTATGCGAGACACATTCGCGGATCGGCAAGCTGTTCTCAAAGGGAGTCAAGGAGATGAACCCCAACGTTCCCTCAATGTGCCACCCTTCTTGCAAGAAGCTACCGTAATCCCAGTTGACGCTCATGTGTGAGCCAAGGTTCGGCCTGTAGATGCGGACGACCTCCATCAATGTCACCCCGGGCGGCACGGCCAGCGTCGGGTCCATCTGAACTGCTGCGTTTGCCGCGGCGGACATATCGGATTGGCTAGCAGGCGCCGAGGCTGCGGTTCCGGCTGCCAGAAGCAACGAAATTCCCAAAAGACATGCTTTCACGGACATCTCCATTTCTTCAATCGCGAGCATCTTGCTCGCCGGACCATCCTAGCTGGGCTTGCAAGCGCGCGACATGACCTAGTTCCCATAGCGGAAAACTTCGCTGTGTCACCCGAATCGCAGCGGCACCTCGGTCAGGTGCAATCGGTCAGTAGTTCGTTGCATCCACTGCCATCACGATCCCGACTACGGTCTGGTTTGGCGAGCCGCCAGTCCCGATTTTCGGGATGGTGATGGCGTTACCGAACAGGCCGTGCTTCCCGCTAACGCCCTGCCCGTTGCCGATCCCCATCACGGTGAAGCTGTTCTGGAACGTACTGGTGGCCGGCGCGCAGATCACCCCGGCGACAGTCTTGCCGGCGAAGTCAGGGAACCTATCCTCTTCCATACCGCCATTGGGAAAGACGCCGCCTACACCGATGATCCGCATGGGCTTTGCGCCCAGCGCATACGTCAGGCTGCCGTTCGCATCCGACAATGCCAGATACTGCGCATCCTCGTTGGCGGGGCGATCAAACACGTACGCCCAGCCTTGCAGGCGCGCGGGCGTATTCGTCCACAGCGTCAGCCGGAACTGATTCGGACCGATCTCCTGAAGCTGAGGGAAGAACGGATACGGGTCACCGATGAATGCCACCATCGGAGCCTCGGCATTGATCACCATCTCCGCATACTTCCAGTTGCCTCCTGGGTTGTTGCCGGGGTAGATCACCGGAGACACGTCGATGCGTATTTTCTGCTTCAGTACGAGCGACGGGGTGTCCTCGCTAATCAGCATGGTCCCAGCGTCTCTCAGAATCTCCACCGCTGCCTTTGCCATCATCGCACTCCGTGGTAGAACTTGACCGGCTTGATAGTGCCGACGAACTGACCGCTGCCATTTTTGTTCAGTGCCCAGTACACCCGACCATTCACGTAGCCGACCACGGGAACGTAGCCCAGCGAGTCAGAAGGAATGATGGGAATGTAGAAGAACTCCCCTGGCGGCAGATTGGCAGCAAAGCCATTGCCGGGCGTTGCATCCGACCACGCCACGCCGCACAGCAGGCCCAACCGGCTGGCGAGGTCCCATAGCCGATTGCCGTTATCATCGTTCACTTCCATCACAATCTGCATGCCGCCTCCTGTCGGTTGCGGAGGGCCGGGTTCCCAGCCCTTCTTGGTTGATCAAGGCACAACGCCCCATCGCATACGTAGGCGCCCGTTCTGGTCGTAAACACGCCAGTTTCCGTCGCTGTACTCAGTGCGCATACCGGCGCTTGGGGATGCGCGAAGCCGCAGCCGCGATTACCGATCTGATCGAAGCTGCGCAGGCAGCACGCGTGTCGATGCAGCACATGCGTGGACCGGAGTCGATCATTCACGCCCGCACTGCGGAACTCGATGCCGCTCTCGCCCGCGTCAAAGGCGGTGTCGCATGAGCCGCCAGTACCGCGAAGATCGCCCGACTCTGGATACTCATCTGTCGGCACTGGAAGGCGCGGCGATGGACGCGTTTGACGCCGGCTGGGACGCATACCCGCCGGGTGCGCGCTGCATCGTTCGCTCGCAGCGCTATGGCCACGCACCGGTCGAACGCGAGGCGTTGATCGTTAGCACCACTGTCCACCTGCACATGAGCGTCAACGGAAGGCCGTGGGCTTCGATCAATGTGCGCACGAAGAACCTGAAAACCGGGAAGTACCGCATGTTCTGCCCGTCCGTCGAAGTCGCCGGCCAGCCGAGCATTCGCGTTAAAGGCGGCCGGCGGTGACCGACCACGACTTCTTCGCCACCATGGCCGTCTGCATCCCGCCCATCACCCCGCCCGTCGGCCCGGCGCCCGCGCAGGCCGATCCCATCACTTGGCTCTGCCCTTCTACGGGGGGAGAACCGACGTTGCATTTCTCGAAGCCATTCTTAGACCCAGTGCCAGGCATGCAATCGCTTAAGCACGGGCGGCTCTCAAGCCTATGCAATTTCAGTACTCATCACCTCATCCAGCAGCTTCAGTGCATCCCGGAAGCAGGTAGCTGCACCCGAGACATTTCGCTCGAGGCTGTCGAAAACGCGCTGCTGCTCCTCTGGATTGTTTGCCTTCGCCAACGCTTCGGCAGCGGCGCTTGCGGTGTAGGTTCTTCCCAAGCCCATGGCAATCGCCTCTCCGAGCTTCCTTGGAAAAACGTGGAGTCGTCCGCTCTCCCTACCGAGTCGCTCGAGTCCAGGACCAGCTGCCCAGTTTTGCAGCAGTGCCAGATTATCTTCCGTTCGGACCGCCCATGCACGCGCGCCCTCCTTGCGAAGCGTATTAGATGTCTTCGCAAAATGGGCTGCTGCGTCTGCCACTTCGGGAAACAGAAGTGCAGCGAGTACTGCCGCTTCTCTCAATCGGAGCCGCTCATCGCGAACCTTAAGCTCGTGTGCCAGCCGATAGGACGCATTTGCCGTTCTGTTCGCCGCCTTGGTCAAGTAGAGGACCGCTCCAGCGCCAAACGCCGCCACGAGCACGGCAGCCCAGTCAGCGATGTTTCCCCAGTCCGCCTCAAGCGGACAGAACTCAATGGTCATAGATCCTCCCAGTTGAGGCAGATTCTGCCACGGCAAAATCGCCTTAGGAGTGACCTCCATGGCTGACCAGCTGCTCACCGCTGCACCAGTACGCAACGTCACCAGCGCGCAGTTCATTGCGTCGCCCGGCTTGAGCGTCCTTGCCGCTCGGGTCCAATGTCTGCTGTCGTACGGCCAAGTCGTGATTCGCCCAGGTGAGCACGTGCGCGACACAAGGTTCTCCCTGCGCGCGCCCCACACAGCACCGTGCAATCAATGCCCGAAGGAAACCACCCATGGATGACGCGCGCCGCAAGATTGGCGCGTCGCAAGCGGCCCTTCTCCTGGAAAAGCTCCAGGCCCACATCGAGGAGTGCAAGATGCCATGACCCAGGAACATATCAGCCACCCGGAAGGGTTGCCGAACTGCGCCGCCGGCCACCGCGCGCGCCACATCCACGACAAGCGCTGCGCCTCCGCCGGCGGAGGCCACCTGGTCGAGTGCACCTGCAGGTCGACCAGCAAGCATGCCGATCCAGACGTAGCCATTGCAGCATGGCGCCGGCTCAACCGCCCGGCGCGCAGCGCGCGGCCGGCCGCGGTGCCAGCGGCGGCCGACAACGTCCTGCAGTTCCAGCTCGGCCTGGGCGAGCACAAACCCAAGACCCAGCGCGCAGCGCTGTTGGCGAACTGAAGGAGAGCCCGGTAGGAGCAGCTAAAAAGCTGGACATCGTCGGAAAGGACTGGCTGACCGTGAACGAGGCCGTGCACTACTACGGCGTGTCACGAAGCCAGTTCGATTCGAACATCGCCGACTACGGCATCGAACCCCGAAATTTCATGGGCAAGAAGCTCTACGAGAAGGCTGCCCTCTACTGCAATCTACGGCTCCAAGCAATGGTCAAGGTCACAATCTTCTGGCGCGATGGCGCCGCGTACCTCAACTGGCGGGAAGGCGGCAAGCGAAGCCGTGTCGCCATTGGTCGCGTCAGCCCACGCGAAGCTGAGGGCGTACGAGCAGCGAAAGAAGCGGAACTGACCCATGGAGTACGCATTCTTCCCCGGCTGCCCTCGGTCCGCGACTTCCTGGAGCCGTATCTGGAGTGGTACAAGGCCGAGCATCCCACCACGCATGGCAAGGCCAAGAGCGAGGTTCGGCTGTCTATGGCCCGCTTCGGCCATCGGCCCATCGATACGCTGCGCCCGATGGAATGGAGTCCTATAAGACGGACCGCCTGACCACGGACAAGGTTTCACCGGAGACTGTGGGGAAGGAAGTGCGCAGGCTGCAGGCCGCGTTCCGGCGTGGCGTGCAGTGGAAGGAACTGGACTTCAACCCGCTGGAGGAAACCCGGGCACCGCGAGGCGTGCGTAGCGTGGCGGTGCGGTTCTACGACCGGGCCGCGATGCGCAAGCTGTACCGGGCCAACCCCTCTCGCCCCCCCCTATGGCTATTCATGGCCCACACGGGTCTGCGCCGCGGTGAGGTGGTTGGAATGGGCAAGGATGCGGTGGCCGGGTGCAGGCTCAGGATCGAAAGCGATCCAGACGAAGATGGCCAGGGACGCACGAAGTCGGGCAAGTGGCGCGAGGTGCCGCTGAATCGGTATGCGCGCTGGGCGCTTCGCCACCTACCCGATCCGCTGGTGGCCGTGCACAGGGACACGCTGTCCGACTGGTTCGCCTCAGATGCCAAACGTGCGGGAATCGGTGGCAGCCTCCACCGACTGCGGCACACCTTCTGCGCCCACATGGTCATGGCCGGAGTGCCATTGCGACGGGTGCAGATTCTGGCCGGGCACGCTGATTACGCCACGACCGAGAAGTTCTACGCTCACCTAACGCCCGAGGGCGACGATGGCGCCGTAGCGAAGCTCAAGTACTGATCCGCACCGCTGGGACCACTGGGACCAACTCCTGTGGATATGCGGGAAACAGCGGGAAATGCACACCACTGAGTCTGACTAAGTTATTGATTCTGGTGACCCCGGCCCGATTCGAACGGGCGACCTTCCCCTTAGGAGGGGGACGCTCTATCCAGCTGAGCTACGGGGCCATGCAGCCGGGAAGTTTACAGGCAACCTACCCCACCCTCCAAGTATTCACGTTCCACCCGCTTCCGCTGGCGCGTTGCACCATGGCCGGACAGGCCGCTCTGCTACCATCGGCGATTCAGTTCATCGCGTCCCCCACCTGCCCGCGATGGCACCAAACAACGTAACGAAACACAGGAGTCTGCATGTCTTCCGAGCTGCTCAAGTCCCTTGGCCTGGACGCGATCAACGCTGGCACGTACCTGGGCAACGGGGAGTGGTCGAGCGCGACCAGCGGTGAGCTGATCACCCCGGTCAACCCGACCACCGGCGAGCCGATCGCGCAGGTCCGCGCGACCACCGAGGCCGAGTACGAGACCGTCGTCGCCCGCGCCCAGGAAGCCTTCAAGATCTGGCGTACCACGCCGGCCCCGCGTCGCGGCGAAGCCGTGCGCCTGTGCGGTGAAGCGCTGCGCAAGCACAAGGACGCCCTGGGTTCGCTGGTGGCGCTGGAAATGGGCAAGAGCAAGCCGGAAGGCGACGGCGAAGTGCAGGAGATGATCGACATCGCCGATTTCGCCGTGGGCCAGAGCCGCATGCTGTACGGCTACACCATGCATTCCGAGCGCCCCGGCCACCGCATGTACGAGCAGTACCACCCGCTGGGCCTGGTCGGCATCATCTCCGCCTTCAACTTCCCGGTCGCGGTGTGGAGCTGGAACTCGTTCCTGGCCGCCATCTGTGGCGACGTGTGCATCTGGAAGCCGTCCAACAAGACGCCGCTGACCGCCATCGCCTCGCTGAAGATCTGCAACGACGCCCTGCGCGAAGCCGGCTTCCCGGACATCTTCTTCCTGATCAACGATGCCGGCACCGCGCTGTCGGAAAAGATGGTCGATGACCGTCGCGTGCCGCTGATCAGCTTCACCGGCTCGACCCAGGTCGGCCGCACCGTCAACGAGAAGGTCGCGCGTCGCCTCGGCCGCTGCCTGCTGGAACTGGGTGGCAACAACGCCATCATCCTGGACGAAACCGCCGACCTGAAGCTGGCCGTGCCGGGCATCGTGTTCGGCGCCGTCGGCACCGCCGGCCAGCGCTGCACCACCACCCGCCGCCTGATCGTGCACCGCTCGATCTACGCCGACGTGCTGGCCACCCTGGTCAAGGCCTACAAGCAGGTCGAAGGCAAGATCGGCGACCCGACCGATGCGGCCAACCTGATGGGCCCGCTGAACAGCGACGGCGCCGTGCAGCAGTTCCTCGATGCGATCGCCCAGGCCAAGGCCGCCGGCGGCACCATTGAAACCGGCGGCACCCGCATCGACCGCCCAGGCAACTTCGTGCTGCCGGCGATTGTCTCCGGCCTGAAGAACAGCGATGCCGTGGTCCAGCACGAGACCTTCGCGCCGATCCTGTACGTGATGCCGTACGACACCCTCGATGAAGCCATCGACATGCAGAATGGCGTGCCGCAGGGCCTGTCGTCCTCGATCTTCACCCAGAACCTGAAGACTGCCGAGAAGTTCCTGTCGGCCGCTGGCAGCGACTGCGGCATTGCCAACATCAACATCGGCACGTCCGGTGCGGAGATCGGTGGCGCCTTCGGTGGCGAAAAGGACACCGGCGGTGGCCGCGAGTCCGGTTCGGACGCTTGGAAGGTCTACATGCGCCGCCAGACCAACACCATCAACTATTCGGACTCGCTGCCGCTGGCCCAGGGCATCAAGTTCGATCTGTGATGGCAGACGTTTCTGCCATGGCTGCGGGTCAGAGCCCCTCCGGGGATCTGACCCCTGCCCAGGGCCGGATCCCCAATGGGGCCCCGACCCTCGACTTCACCGGTCGCCGCGTGCTGATCGCCGGCGGCAGCAAGGGCATCGGTCGTGAAATGGCGTTGGCATTTGCCGGCGCCGGTGCGCAGGTCTCGGTCTGCGCACGTGGCCAGGCCGGCCTGGATGCCCTGCGTGCCGATGCGCAGGCACAGGGCACCCCGCTGCATACCGTCTCCGCCGATCTGGCCGACGCCGGCCAGATCCAGGCCTGGCTGCAGGCCGCTGCCGATGCACTCGGCGGCATCGATGTACTGATCAACAACGCTACCGGCTACGGCATGGCCGACGACGAGGATGGCTGGGCCGCCAGCCTGCAGATCGACCTGATGGCGGCGGTACGGGCCTCGCGCCTGGCACTGCCGTGGCTGCGCGCATCCAGCGATGCCTGCATCCTCAACCTGTCCTCGATCGCCGCACAGCAGCCACGCCCCGGTGGCGCGCCCTACGCCGCCGCCAAGGCCGCGCTGTCGCACTACACCACGTCGCAGGCATTGGCGCTGGCCAGGGACCGGATCCGGGTCAATGCGATCGCGCCGGGCTCGATCGAGTTCGATGACGGCCTGTGGGATCGCCGCCGCACCGAAGATCCGGCGCTGTACCACGGCACCCTGGCGAAGATCCCGTTCGGCCGCTTCGGCCATCCGCGCGAAATTGCCGACGCCGCCCTGTTCCTGTGCTCGCCGCTGGCGCGCTGGGTCACAGGCAGCGTGCTCAACGTGGATGGCGGCCAGGTGTTGATGGGCTGATACCGGCACTCCGGTAGCTGCCAACCCTGGTTGGCATGCCTTTCGTCGACCGAGGTCGACGCCTACCAGGGCTTGCACCTCGTTCGCCCACCAGGGTCCACGCCTGCCATCGCATCCGCCGGGCATGGGATTGCCCGGGCAGAGGCACTATCATGTGCACACTGCCAAGGAGGACCCCGATGAGCGTGGCACCCCGACAGACAAGCGCCCTGGCCGTGGTCAGCCTGGTCATGGGCATCGCCAGCTGGACCGTCCTGCCCTTCGTGGCCAGCATCGTGGCCATCATCACCGGCCACATGGCCCGCGCCGAGATCCGCCGCCGCCCGCACGAACTGGAAGGTGATGGCCTGGCCGTCACCGGCCTTGTGCTGGGCTGGGTGATGGTCGGCGCCGTGCTTGCCGCCATCCTGGTCTTCATCCTGTTCTTCGGTGGCCTGGCGTGGCTGGCCGCGGTGTCGAACTGACGCCATGACCACCTCCGACAGCACTGAACGCTTCAGCAGCCGCGTCGCCGACTACGTCCGCTTCCGGCCCGATTACCCGCCCGCGCTGCTGGAATGGCTGCATGGCCCGATGGATGTCAGTCACCAGGCCCGTGTCGCCGACATCGGTGCTGGCACCGGCATTTCCAGCCGTCAGTTTCTGGCCAGCGGTCATCCGCTGGTGGCGGTCGAGCCGAACGCCGCCATGCGCGCCGCCGCCGAAGAGTGGCTGGCACCGCAGTATCCGGGCTTTTCCGCCGTCGATGGCCGCGCCGAGGCCACCGGCCTGGACGATGCCAGCATCGATCTGGTCAGCGTCGCGCAGGCGTTCCACTGGTTCGACACCGTGGCGGTGCGCGCCGAGTGGCAGCGCATCCTCTGCCCCGGTGGCCTGGCACTGATCTACTGGAATTCGCGCCTGCTCGATGCCAGTCCATTCCTGGTCGGCTACGAACAGCTGCTGCTGGACTACGGCACCGATTACACCGCCGTGGCCGAGCGCTACCAGGACGATGCCACCATGCAGGCCTGGTTCGGCCGCGGCCTGCGCGGCATGGTGGAGTTGCCGAACGTACAGCATCTGGACTTCGACGCCCTGCGCGGGCGCCTGCTGTCCTCCTCCTACGCACCCCAATCCGGTCATCCTCGCCACGCGCCGATGATCGACGCTCTGCAGGACCTGTTCGCCGCCCACGCGGTCGACGGCCAGGTCGCTTTTGAATATCGAACCCGAGCCTTCCTCGGCACGCTGGACTGAACCGACGCATGTATTCGCTTGCCCGCCCCTTCCTGTTCTCGCTCGACGCCGAGCGCGCCCACGGCCTCGGCCTGTCCGCACTGGACCTGGCCTACCGCACCGGCACCACGCCGCTGCTGGCCGCACGCATCGCGCCGATGCCCAGCACGGTGTTCGGGCTGACCTTCCCCAATCCGGTCGGCCTGGCCGCTGGCCTGGACAAGAATGGCGAGCACATCGATGCGCTGTTCGCGCTCGGCTTCGGCTTCGTCGAGATCGGCACCATCACCCCGCGCCCGCAGGCCGGCAACCCGCAGCCGCGCCTGTTCCGCCTGCCGGAACACAACGCGATCATCAACCGCATGGGCTTCAACAATGCGGGCGTGGACGCGCTGGTGCGCAATGTCGAGCGCGCGCGCAACCGCCGCGGCCTGCTCGGCATCAACATCGGCAAGAACAAGGACACCCCGAACGAACAGGCGGTGGACGATTACATCGCCTGCCTGGACAAGGTGTATCCGCTGGCGGACTACATCACCGTCAACATCTCCTCGCCCAACACCGCCGGCCTGCGTGAATTGCAGGAAGAGACCGCGCTGCGCCAGCTGGTCAGCCAGTTGCGTGACCGCCAGGAAGACCTCGCGGCGCGCCACGGCCGCCGCGTGCCGATGCTGGTCAAGGTGGCACCGGACCTGAGTGACCGCGACATCGATGCCGCCGCGCGCGTGCTGGGCGAACTGCAGGTGGACGGCGTGATCGCCACCAACACCACCATCGACCACAGCAAGGTGGCCGGCGATCCGCTGGCCAACGAGGCCGGCGGCCTGTCCGGTGCGCCGGTGCTGGAGCAGTCCACCCTGGTGCTGCGCCGCCTGCGCTCGCGCCTGCCCGAATCGGTACCGCTGGTGGGTGTCGGAGGCATCCTGTCCGGTGCCGATGCGGTGGCCAAGATGGCCGCGGGCGCGGCGCTGGTGCAGTGCTACAGCGGCCTGATCTTCCGTGGCCCGGCGCTGGTCTCTGAATGCGTGGAGGCGATCCGTCGCCGCCGCGAAGCGCCGAGCCGCGGCGCGGTGGCCCCACTGTGAGCGCGCCCATGGATACCGTCGACGGCAACGCCCCGCTGCGCTGGACGCTCACCCGCAATGCGCCACTGCAGGCGCTGAACACCTTCCACGTGCAGGCCAGCGCCGCGCAGCTGCTGGAACTGCACGATGCCGCACTGCTGCCGGAAGTGCTGGCATTGCCCGAAGTGGCCAGCGGTCCCCTGTTGGTACTGGGTGCCGGCAGCAACGTACTGATCGCCGAAGACCTGCCGGGCACCGTGCTGGTGTTCGGCAACCGTGACATCAGTTTCCTGGAACACCGCGCTGACCACGCAGTGATCCGCGCCGGGGCCGGCGTGCCCTGGCATGGCCTGGTGATGTGGTCGCTGCAGGAAGGCTTGTCCGGGCTGGAGAACCTGGCCCTGATTCCCGGCACCGCCGGTGCCGCGCCGATCCAGAACATCGGCGCCTACGGTGCGCAGGTCGGCGAGTTCATCCAGGCGGTCGAGGCCTGGGACTGCCAGGAACAAACCTGGGTACGGCTGGACAACGAGCAGTGTCGCTTCACCTACCGCGACAGCGTGTTCAAGCAGCAGATCGACCGCTACCTGATCACCGCCATCGAACTGAAGTTGCCGCTGCTGCACGACCTGCGCATGGACTATGCCGGCATCCGCGAGGAACTGCAGGCACAGGGCGTGGAGCTGCCGAGCGCAGTGGACGTGGCCAACGCGGTGATCGCGATCCGCCGCCGCAAGCTCCCCGACCCGGATGTGCTGGGCAACGCCGGCAGTTTCTTCAAGAACCCGGTGCTGCCGCTGGAACAGGTCGACGTCCTGCTGCAGCACTTCCCCGACCTGCCCGTGTTCCCGGCCGAGCAGGACGACAAGCGCAAGGTCTCGGCGGCATGGATGATCGAGTCCTGCGGCTGGAAGGGCTTCCGCGAAGGCGATGCCGGCGTGGCCCCCAGCCACGCGCTGGTACTGGTCAACCATGGCAATGCCAGCGGTGCTGAACTGCTGGCGCTGGCGCGACGCATCTCCGCTTCGGTGCTGGAGAAGTTCGGCGTGCCGATCGAACCGGAGCCCCGCCTGCTCGGCGCACAGTGGTGAACACCCCCGCCCTCTCCCCCAGCGCCACCCCGATGCGGGCGGCGCTGCTGATGCTCGGCAGCACGATGGCATTCGGCCTGATGGCCGTCGCCATCCGCTACGCCACCCGGTACGTACCAACCCAGGAAGTGGCGTTCTTTCGCAATGCCTTTGGCCTGCTCGCGTTGCTGCCGATGCTGCTGCGCCCCGGCCATGCACCACTGAAAACGCAGCAGCTGCCGCGTTATTTCGTGCGCAGTGCGATTGGCTTGGGTTCGATGCTGTGCGCGTTCTGGGCACTGGGCCATCTGCCACTGGCGCAGGCGGTTTCCCTCTCGTACTCCACGCCGTTGTTCGTCACCATCGCCGCCGTGCTGTGGCTGGGCGAGACCGTGCGTATACGGCGCTGGGCCGCGGTGGTGGTTGGATTCATCGGTGTGCTGGTGATCGTGCGCCCCGGTACCGCCGGCTTCACCGCGGGCAGCCTGGTAGCGGTGGCAGCCGCCGTGCTCAGCTCATTGGTGGCGATCCAGATCAAGCAGCTGACCCGTGTCGACAGCGCTGACACCGTGGTGCTCTACACCTACGTGTTCTGGGTGCCGCTGTCGCTGGTCCCGGCACTGTTCGTCTGGGTCTGGCCCTCCGGCATGGCGTGGCTGTGGCTGCTGGCCACCGGCGTGCTGGGCACCGTCGGTCAGCTGCTGTGGACGCGGGCGTTGCGGCTCGGTGAAGTCTCGGCGCTGACCCCGATCAGCTTCCTGCAGCTGCCGCTGGTAACGCTGCTCGGCTGGCTGCTGTTCAACGAAAGCGTGGATCGCTGGACGCTCATCGGTGCCGGCATCATCCTCGCCGCCAACGCCTACATCGCCCACCGCGAAGCGGTGTTGTCGCGCCGCGCCGCAAGCGCGGCGGCCTCGGCAGCAGCCAAGCCCGCCGAATGAAAACCATCTGCATGGACAAGCCATGGGGCCTGCACGGGCAAGCCACGGGTCGTGCATGGACAGGCCATGGGTAGAGTCGACTGTTAGTCGACTCCCGCGCGCAGCGCGGGCTTTGCCTGTTCCAATCGAAGCGCAGTCGACTAACAGTCGACTCTACCTAGGGCGATGCTGGCAACGGCCTGGAACCTGATCCAGCGCGCGATATACCCGCTCCGCCGCATCGAACACATTGCCCGGTGCGAACTGCTCCCCCAGGTAGTGCAGTGACTGCCGGCGCAACTGCGGCGATCGGTCCTCCCCGTCACTGCCCAGCAGCACCTGCTGGAACTCGATCAGGTCCTGCAGAATGCGCCAGTGCCGGTACCAGGCGATCCAGCGTGGGTCACCGCGGTCGCTGCCGTAGCCCTCCTCGAACCCCAGTGGATTCTCGCGACCCCAGCGCCCGCCAACAGCGGCACCGATGAACATCAGGTCACGCTCGCGCGGGGCCAGCGACAGACCATCCCAATCGATCAGGTGCAGGCCCCCCTCATTGCCCATCAGCAGGTTGCCGGCATGCAGATCGGTGTGGCACAGATGCAGGTCTACCGGCGCGTCCTGCAACGCCGCGAGCAGCTCCCGTGCCTGCGCATGCAGCGCCGCGATGCGCGCATGCTGCTGGTCCCATACCGAAACGAATGCGCGGCCCAGCCCGTCCTTCGCAGCCGCCAGGCCCTCGCCGGCCAACCATTGCCCGACGGTCTCCAGCGCCGCGGTTTCCAGCCGTACGATCGGCAGTGCCTGCTGCAGTTCCGCTGGCAACTGCGCGCCATGCAGGCGCCGCAGCACCTCCCCCAGCCGTTTCCACTGCGTGCGGCTCAACGCCGCCTCGAATCCGGACTGGCCTTCCACATACGGGAACAGGGTGAACTGCAATCCCCAGCGCTGCACAGACGCACCACCGGTCAACGCCGGCCACGGCGCGACGATCTCATCGATACCCAGCGTGCCGCGCATCCAATGCAGGCTGTCCCACACCGCTGGGGCGACCTGGTAGGTACGGCATTTCAACCACCACTGCCCGTGCCGCGCATCGACGCGATACACGCTGGCATTGGCGTCGGCGCCCACCGGGCGTGGCACCACGGCGGTGGGGGTGATGCCATAGGATTGTTGCAGGACTTCGCCGAGATGCTGCGCCGAAGCGAATGACATGGATGCAAGCGGAAAGTGTTACCTGCCACCACTATCGCAGATGCGTTCGCCGCGGCACAGACATGTCCGTCACAACATCACTTGAGCACGACCAGGGAACTAGCCTGCGATGCGCCGCATCACCGTCTCCAGCGGGCCGCGTGCGAACTGCCACGACCATGGCCAGGCCGCGCCCGTCGCCAGCATCAGGAACAGCAGCGCCCACAGCAGCACCGATGCAAGCGATGCGCTGCCATCGAGCAGGCCCAGGCTTTCCAGCGTGCCCATGCCCAGCAGGATGTGGCCCACATACAGGGTCAGGGTCATGCGTCCGGCCGCGGTGAACGGCTCCAACCAGTCACCCGGTCGCACACGCGCCAGCCACAGGCAGGCGGCGATGACACTGCAGGCCGCACCCGCGCCCGTAAGCACATAAGCCGGTCCCGGCGGCATCGGCTGCGTTCCCAGCCACACCTGCCAGGGCGTTCCCTGCGCAAGCTGCTGCACGCCATGTCCAGCCCCGATCAGCAGCAGCCCCAGCACCAGCAATGCATGCTGCACCCGCGGCTGCGACAACTGAAGCCGTGCCAGCAGCATCCCCAGCAGGAAGAAGCACAGCCACGGCATCAACGGGTGGAAGCCATTGAACAGCAGGTTGCGGGCCGCGCCCGGCCACTGCCACAGGCCGGCATATTCCAGCGTCTGCCAGTTCCAGCCTTCGCTGTAGTTCCAGTGCAGCAGCGCCCAGAACGAACAGGCCGCCAGGCCCACGATGCTGGCCAGCAGCACGCGCGGCGAGGCACGCAGCCACACCACGGCCAGCGCAAAATACACCGCGTAGTAGTGCAGGATGTCGGCCGGGAACAGGGTCAGGTTGAGCAGGCCCAGCACCATCAGGAACAGCGCGCGCCTCCAGGTCTGCACGCTGGCCGGCCACCACCCTTGCCGCTGCGTGGCCAACACCAGGCCCAAGCCAGCCAGCGTAACGAACGTCGCCGAAGCCTTGCCTTCCAGAAAGTGGAAGAAGCCTGCCAACCATCCGGCGCCCTCTGCCGGCACGGCCATCGCCAGGCGGAAGTTGACCAGCACCATGCCGGCCAAGGCCAGGTAGCGCGCCAGATCAAGGCCGTGCAATCGCCGGTCAACGGCACTCATGCGCGCGCCCCGAGCAGCAGCGCGAGCAGGCCAAGATCCAGCGATGCCTCATCGCCTTCACCGGCTTCGCCCAGCCCCCGACGCAGTGCATCGCTTTCAATGGCATCCAGCAGCACCTGCGCCTGCAATGCGGGGGCCAACACGGGACGCCGGCGTTCGCGCTGTGCCACCTGCTGCAGCGCTTCGGCCAGGGCCGCCTGCAACTGCCTGCGATTGGCCGCAAATGCCTCGGCTACGGCCGGATTGCGTGCGCTCTCGGCCAGCACTTCGACGGCGAGCGTCGCCCATTCCGGCTGCCGGCACAGTGCGTGGAAGTCCCGAAGGAAAGCCAGCACCTGTGCGCGCTCGCCTTCGGACGCGGCCAGTCGCTGCAGCAACGGTGCCAGCTCTTCGCTCTCAGCCACCGCCACGGCAAGGATGATCGCTTCCTTGCCCGGGAAGTGGTTGTAGAGATTGCCCAGGCTGACACCGGCCGCCTGCGCGATGTCACGCATGCTGGTCTGGTGGAATCCCTTCGCGAGGAAGCACTGCAGGGCGGCCTGCAGGATCTGCGCGATGCGTTGCTCGTTGCGGTCGGCTCGGCTCATGGCGCGAATAGTGAACGAACGTTCGTCCAATTAAAAGGCAACAACCCGACCACCATCGGGCTTCGTTCAGCCAGCCTTGACCTCAACCGCTGTTGAGGCCCGATGCTGCCCGGCCCGCCCAACGCTCAACCCGGAGTTCCTGCATGCCACGGATGATCGCCACCCTGCTCGACAGCCGCGTGCTGTGGTTCCTCGCCCGGCTGCTGCTGGCCGTGGTGTTCCTGTCCTCGGGCCTGGCCAAGCTGCTGGCGTGGGACAACAGCGTGGCCGAAATGCAGGCCGCCGGGCTGCAACCGCCTGTGCTGTTCAACCTCGCCAGCGCCGTGGTGCTGCTGGGCGGCGCACTGTGCCTGCTGCTTGATCGCCTGCTCTGGCTGGGCAGCGGCGCGCTGGCAGTGTTCATGCTGCTGACCATCGTCGTCGTGCATACCTTCTGGACCAAGCACGGCGCGGAACAGCAGCTGGCCCTGTTCTTCGCGCTGGAACATCTGAGCGTGGTGGGTGGCCTGATCTGCGCGGCCATCGCCAGCCAGGCGCGGGCTCAGAAGAATTCGTCAAGCAACCGGTAGAACGCCAGCCGTCGTTCGTCGGCAACCATGCCGTAGCGCTGGAACAACGGCGCCACCCAACGCGTGTCGCCGAAGTTGTGGACCAGGCTGCGCGCGGCCAGCGCCAGGTCCTGGTAGCGGTCGGCAACAACCAGTCGCCCACAGTCGATGAAACCGCTGAAACGCCCCTCGACCACCATCAGGTTCGGCAGGCAGGCATCGCCATGGCTGACCACCAGGTCTTCATGATCGGGCCGGGTGCTGCACAGTTCAGCGAAGACCTGCTGCGGACTCTGGCCCAAGCGTTCGTCATCGAAATCATCGGCATCCACCAAGCCCGCTTCGACGCGGGCCTGCGCGGCCTGCAGGCGCGAGGCCAGTCGCTGGTCGAACGGGCAGGCTGCCAGCGGCAACGCATGCAGCCCGCGCAGCGCGTCGGCCAGCATTTCCACCAGCTGCTGCGGCGCGAGTTCCGGCGACGAAGCCAGGTCGCGGCCGGGCAGCGCGCTCATCAGCAACCAGCGCCGGCCCGCTTCTTCGGCGGTGGCAATTACCGTTGGTACCGGTTGTCCCTGTTCCTGCAGCCAGCGCAGGCGCGCGATCTCATCACCGAGCTCACTGAAGGCGTCGATCACTTCCGACTTCACGAAGGCATCGGCCTGCCCCGGCCGTTGCACACGGGCTACATCCGCGCGCGACACGCCGATCGACTGCCGCTCGATGCGCGCATCGGCCAACGTTTCCTGCCATGCCCACGGTAGCGGCATGCCATCAGCGAAGGGATCAGGTGCTTCCATGCCGGGGTGTTCCTGTTGCCGGTGACCCCACCGATTTTCGCTCACCCTGCACGAACCGCGGCCAACAGCAGCGCGGAAAGGTACATGCCCACGCCGAACACGCTGTGCGCCACCAGGCTGCGCAGGCGTGCCTTGCCCGGCGCCGGGGTCTTCGAAGCGGCAATGCCGGCACCCATGCCCGGCTGCAGGATGAAGAACGGCGCGGCAACACTGAGAATGCCGAAGGCCAGCGCCGGCCACAGGGTGGGTGCCTGCACCCAATCGCTCCCTGCCACGGCCAGCAACAACGCCGCGAAAACCACCCCGATCACGTAATGCGCGGTCCAGCCCAGCGCGCGCTCGCCACTGACCGCTGCCGCGCGGCCGATGCCGTCGTGGCGGAAGCGCCCGCGCGGCAGGTGCCCCAGCCAACGGCCCACCATCGCAAAATCCAACGAGGGAATGCCGAACAGCCGCCGCTGCACCACCGCCCAGAGGTCCATTACTGCGGTCGCTCCCACGCCGACTACCACCGTATCCATCACAAATGTCGCCTGGCCAGGCATATCGCACACCTTCAATTATTTGCTTGAATGATAGAGCGATGCTAGCGTGCCCCGCATGAACGCTGCAACAGAGCCACCACCCTCACCGCTTGAGGCCTTGGCCGAGATCGCCCGCACGCTCGGCCATGCCCATCGCCTGGCCCTGCTGGAGCACATCGCCCAGGGCGAGCGCGCCGTGGAACGCCTGGCTGAACTGACCGGCCTGTCGGTGGCCAATACCTCCCAGCACCTGCAGCAGCTGCGCCGTGCCGGCCTGGTACAGACCCGCCGTGACGGCAAGCGCATCCTCTACCGCAGCGGTGATGGCCCGCTGGGCAACCTGCTGGCCGCACTGCGCGACTATGCCGACCACCAGCGCAGCGAAATGCACGGCGTGATCCACGACAGCCTGCAGCGCCGCGATGCGCTGGAAGGACTGACCGTGGAGCAGCTGCTGGAACAACGCAGCAGCGTGGTGCTGCTGGATGTGCGGCCGCGCGAGGAATTCGATCTGGGCCACCTGCCCGGCGCGCTGAACATTCCCGTTACGGAACTGCGTGCACGGATGGACGAACTGCCGCGTGCCGTCCACATTGTCGCGTACTGCCGCGGTCCCTACTGCGTGCTGTCCAACGATGCGGTGGCGATGCTGCGCGAGGCCGGACTGACCGCGCAGCGGCTCGCCGCCGGTTACCCCGAATGGAAGGCCGCCGGCCTGCAGGTGGACCTGCCCCGGCACTGAGCGAGACACCGGTCATGGATGATGTGTTTGCCCCGTTGATCGATGCGACCTGGCGCGGCGTGTTCTGCGGGCAGCGCACGCTGCAGGATGATCCACTGCTGCAGTTGGCGTGCAGCGATGATTTCGACGAGGGCGAGGACGGCATGCTGCTGCATCCACTCGTCGGCCCCGCTCGCGCACTGTTGCGCCCTGCCCTGGCGGCTCGCCTGCACCTGCATGCGCAACCGCACTGGACGCTGGCACAGCTGCAACAGCGCCTGCAGCAGCTCGGCCAGCGCACGCATGGTGCGGATCGTGTCTTCTACTTCCCTGCCGCAGAACTTGCGGCCCTGGCCGCGCGCCCTGCACCACCACATATCCGCCGTCTCGACCCGGCCGACGCAGCCGCGTTCGAGGTGTTCCAGGCCAACGCCAGCGAAGAGGATCTCGATGCCGCCTGGGTCGAGCTGGACCACTGGCAGGTGTTCGGCGCCTTCGATGGCGAGCGGCTGGTTGCCGCGGGAAGCATGTACCCGTGGAGCCTGGATCCAGCCCTGGCCGACATGGGCGTGCTGACCCTGCCCGAGGCCCGCGGTCGCGGGCACGCGCGCCAGCTGGCACACGCCATGGCCATGTCCGCGCAGGCGGCCGGGCTGCAGCCTCAGTACCGTTGCCAGCTCGACAACACCGCCTCGATCATTACCGCCGAGCGCAGCGGCCTGCGCGCGTTCGCCGACTGGGACACCGTTCTGGCTGCCGACTGAGGCCGCCGCAGTACAACAAGGAAGCAACATGAAATTGATGGTCATCGGCGCCAGCAGGGGCCTGGGTCGGGCGTTCGTGGAAGGCCTGTGCAGTGCGGGCGACACCGTCATCGGCGTTTCGCGCAGCCGTCCGCGCGACCTTGAATGCCCCGAGGGTGTCATCCTGCAGTGGATCGAGGCCGATCTGTCCCAACCCACCCTGGCTGCCAATCACATCGCAGCGCAGGCACCGGCCGATCTGGATGTGCTGATCCACAACCTGGGCATCTGGGAAGAGACCGCCTTCAGCGACGAGTACGCCTTCCTCGACGAGAGCGATGCCGCGCTCACCCAGCTGGTCGACGTCAACATCACCGCGACCCTGGTGCTGCTGCAGCGCCTGCTGCCGCGGGTGCTGGGCGCGCCACGCCCACAGCTGGTGCTGACCGGCTCGACCTCGGCACTGCCGCGCAGCGGCCGCCCGGAAGTGGCGTTCGGTGCATCCAAGTTCGCACTCAACGGCATCGCCGATGCACTGCGCGAGGGTTTCCGCGATCGGCGCCTGGCGGTGACCAGCCTGCAGCTGGGCTACCTCAACACCGACGATGCACTGTCAGTGCCGGTGGCAGAGGCCGCAGGGCGCGGCGACGGTGAACTGGTGCCGGTGCACGACGTCGTTGCGATGGTGCGCGCGCTGCTGCAGTTGTCACCGTCCGGCTTCGTGCGCGAACTGGTGCTGCCGGCCATCGCCGACCCGCGCTACTGACTACCCCTGCTCAGGCCAGGCTCGACCTCTTCGCGCAACAGGTACCCAAGCACGATGGCGGCCAGCACGGTCGCCATCGCCAGGGCAAACAGCTGGCCACGGACGGCCTCCACGTATGCCTGGGCAAGCGCCGTTCTCGAAACGCCGGGCAATGCCTCCACCGCTCCGCCAAGGTCGCCCATGGACAGCCTGTGCACGGCGGCACGGGCCACGACGCCGGCCTCCAGCATCATGTCCCCGCCAATCCGGGCCGAGAGCATGATGCCGACAAGCGCGAGGGCAATGGAATCGCCTGCCAGTCGCATCGCATTGAAGATGCCAGCGGCCATGCCGGCCTGCTCCTTGCCGACCACGCTGACCGCCAGGCCATCCATGATCCCCCAGGGAAGGCCGATGCCGATTCCGATGACCAGCATCGGCATCCAGCGCACCGACGGGAACTGGAACACCTGCGCCAGCCATGCCAGCCCAAGCGCACCGATCAGCAGG
Source organism: Stenotrophomonas sp. YJH_SMC_6 (assembly GCF_059371335.1). NCBI lineage: Bacteria > Pseudomonadati > Pseudomonadota > Gammaproteobacteria > Lysobacterales > Lysobacteraceae > Stenotrophomonas > Stenotrophomonas sp. YJH_SMC_6. The sequence continues at coordinate 164,965 of NZ_JCAFUM010000010.1, forward strand.
CCCGCACAGCACAGCGTCCGCGCCGGAATCCAGCGCAGCAGGTAGCCGGCAACCAGGGGAACAACCAGCAAGGGTGCAGACAGCGCTGCCATCGCCAGTCCAGCCTCGGTGGGTCGCAGTCCTTCAACACCAATGAAGCCAGCCGGCAGCACGACCAGAAGGACGACGTAGGAGAACGCAGGGGAGGCGGCCAGAATCTGCACACCAACAAAACGCCGGTTGCGGAACAGCCCGAGATCCAGCAGCGGTGTTCGATGGGAGCGCTCAACGGCAATGAACACGCCCAGCAGCACCACCGAGAGCGCCAGCAGTACCAGCGTCTGCGGATGCAGCAGGCCACGTTCCGGCAGCACGATCATGGCGTAGGTGAGTGAGCCCAGCGCCAGCATGAAGGTGATGGCCCCCAGCCAATCCAGGCGTGGCGAACCGGCGTTTCTCGATTCGGCGGATGACAGGGCGACCAGCGGTACGGTCAGGGCCGCCAGCAACGCAGGCAGGAAGAACACCCATTCCCAGCCCAGCGCATCGATCAACCCGCCCGCCAGCAGCGGACCGCCTGCGGCCCCTGCACCAAAAGTGGTGCCGATCAGGCTGAACACCCTTGCCCGCGCCTGGCCGTCGAACACCTGCGCCAGCGACGCCATCGCGCCGGCAAACGCTGCCGACGCCGCCATCCCCTGAAGCAGTCTCAGGACATTGATCCACGCCACATCGGGCATCAAGGGAACCAGGCCGGTGACGAGTGCAAACAACGCGCCGCCCAGAATCCAGATCCGGCGCCTGCCATGCAGATCGGCCAGTCCACCGGCCACCAGCGTGGTGCAGCCGTAGGTCAACAGATAGGCGTTGATGATCCAGGACAACGCCGCAGGGGAACCGCCCAGCGCGTCCCGGATGGCAGGAATGCCCACGGCAGGGCTGGCAATGCTCAAGGGAATGGTGAGCGCCGTCAGACAGCCTGCCAGCACCACGCCAAAGCGTGATGATCCGGCCGTCTCAGCAGAGGCAACAGACATGTCGATGAAACTCGGGCGTGGCCAAGCGCCACCGAATTGATGCTATCGACGACGCTATTGCGTAAGAATCCGTCATTCATTCCATGCTTTAATGACACAAACGTCATCAATGGCCACGTCATGGACAGCTTTGCCGGTCTCAGCCTCTTCGTTCTGGTCGCCGAGGCACGCAGCTTCGCGGCCGCAGCACGACAGCGTGGCATCACCCCTTCGGCCGCAAGCAAGACCATCGCCCGGCTGGAAGAGCGCCTGGGCGCCCGCCTGCTGAATCGCAATACCCGCAGCGTCAGCCTGACTGCCGAAGGCGAGCAGTTCCTTGAACGCTGCCGCCGCATCATGATCGAGGTCGCTGCGGCAGAACGCGAACTGACCGATGCCCAGGCCGCGCCCAGCGGTCGCCTGAAGGTCAGTCTTCCACTCGCCAGCGGTCTGATGCTGCCGGTGCTTTCGGCGTTTGCGCAGCGCTTCCCCGCCATCGAACTCGACCTGCACTTCAGCGACCGCCTGGTCGATGTCATCGAGGAAGGCTTCGATGCCGTCGTCCGCACAGGCAGCCCCGCCGACTCCCGGCTGCACGGCCGCAACCTCGGCAGTACCCGCCTGCTGTGCGTGGGCGCCCCTGCGTACTTCGCCCAGCGTGGCACGCCGCAGCACCCGGACGAGCTGAGCGGCCACGCATGCCTTCTCCATCGCTTTCCCGGCACCGGCCTGATCGAACGCTGGCCACTGCCCGCACGTGAGGGAGGCGCTGAAACCCGGCTGACTGCCGCAATGACCGCCAATCATCTTGAGACGATCCTGCACATGGCCATCGATGGCCATGGCATTGCGTGCCTGCCCGACTTCGCCACGCGTGATGCGCTGGACCGCGGTTCGCTCGTCAGCGTTCTGGACCCATGGAGCACTGAGCGAAGCACCTTCTGGGCCCTCTGGCCAAGCCATCGCCATCAGCAGCCGCGTGTACGCGCGTTCGTGGATTTCATGGCCGAACACCTCCTGCCCGAACGCAGCCAGCGCAATTGAACCTGCGCGCTGCTGCGACTACGCTGCTCGTCACCGGCCGTCGGTCACAGGCGGGAACCTGCTATGGATGCGCTTTCACGGGTCTCGGCCCAGGTCCTGGACAGCGCCCTGCCCAGCCTGCCGCTGTACCTGCTGCAGGCCACGGCGGTGATCGGCATGATCGGCGTGCTGCTGATCGCCACCCGCCGCGCCGGCCACGCCATTGAAGGCCGCCGCCTGTACGTGGGCGTGGCGCTGGGCCTGATCTACCTGTTCAATTCCTGGTTCGTGGCCCGCTACAGCCAGGGCGTGGTCAAGCTCCACCTGGGTTTCGACATCCTGCTGGTCAGCGGCCTGCTCGGCGGCTGGCGCGGTGGCCTGGCCTGCCTGGGCGCCAGCCTGCTGGCCCGCTACCAGTTCGCCGGCACCCAGTATTTCCTGCCTGCCGGCCTCGAGGCCACGCTGCAGATGCTGGCCGGCGTCTGGCTGCGCAGGCGCCTGCACCCACGCATGCTCAATGAACTCTCGCTGCGCCTGATCCTGCAGGCCTGGGGCGTTCGTATCGTCGTCACTGCGTTGGGCCTGGCACTGGGGGTAGCAATCATCGGCGCCCATCAGCTGCCCGTGGAGGAGTTGGCAATCCAGCGCCTGCTGGCACTGCCACTCTCACTGCTGATGCTCGGCGCGGTGTTCGCACTGGTCTACAACGATGCGCAGATCGATGCACAACGCCAGCGCGAACAGGCCTGGCTGCGCATCGATCCGATCAGTGGCCTGCCCAACATGCGTGCGCTCGGCGAACGCCTGCAGCATTACTGGCGCGACAGCGACGGCATCGGCAAGGCCTGCCTGATCGTGGCCGAGATGGGCAACCTGCGCGATCTGCGCCTGCGCTATGGTCCGCTGCAGGACAACGGTATCTGGCAGCGCGACAGCACCGAAGAAGTACATCGGCTGCTGCCCTCGCTGCCGGCCACGCAACTGGAGATCTACCAGTTCGGCGATGCCGCGCTGGCGATCCTGGTGCGCGACCTGGCCTTGTCCGAACTGCGCACGCAACCGCAGATCACCGAGCTGGCCAGCAACCTGGCCGAGCAGGTCGGCCGCGATTGGCCCGGTTTCCGGCCGCTGTTCCGCTGTGCAGTAGTCGAATTGAAGCCCCCCGTAGATGCCGACGAAGGACATCTTCCGTTCCGTGCGATCACCGTTGCACTGAGTGCGATCGAATCCGGCGTCGTGTTCTTCGACGACCCGATCCAGCGCGACAGCGAGATCGACGCCCTGATCGAAGTCACTCTCGAACGTTGGCTGCAGCAGGGCGACGCACCGCTGTGCTACCAGCCCAAGCATCGCCTGCAGGATCGCCAACTGGTCGGCGCCGAAGCACTGCTGCGCATGCGCGACGGCGAGGGCCGGCTGATCGCGCCGATGCGGGTGATCTCCCTGCTGCGCCGGCAGGGGCGATTGGCTGAACTGGAATGGGCCACGCTGCAGTCGGCCATCCACTTCCTGCAGCAGTGCCGACGCGATGGCACGCAACTGAAGATCGCAGTGAACGTTTCGGCCGAGTCACTGCGCCTGCCCGACTTCGGCCTGCGCCTGCAGGAACTGCTGCAGCTGCACGATGTGCCTGGCGTGATGTTGCGCCTGGAGATCGTCGAATGGACCGAGATCGTCGAGCGCGACGTGGTAGATGCCAACATCGCACAGCTGCTGGCGGCGGAGGTCACCCTGTCGCTGGATGATTTCGGCGCTGGCTATTCAACCCTGATCCTGCTCTCGCAGCTGGCCATCGCCGAGGTCAAGATCGAACAGGCGCTGATCGCCACACTGTCCGACGCCAAGTCGCAGTCGATCGTGCGCTTCATCGTCGAGGTTGCGCACCGCTGCGGCGCGATCGTGGTGGCCGAAGGTACCGAAACCCTGGCGCAGGAGCAGAAGCTGCGGGCCCTGGGCGTGGATGTCGGCCAAGGCTATCTGTACTCGGCGGCGCTGCCGGCCGACGAGTTCCGCCGCTTCGCCGCCAGCTAGACCGCGTAGAAACCCAGGAACATCGCCACCGCCGATTCGGCCACGCGTGCACGCTCCTCTGCGTTCAACGGCGCCTGCCCCATCGTAACTTGGGGCCAGAACGCAAAGCTCTTCACCAGCCCGTGCAGCTGGTGGCCGGCGAACTCCGGATCAACCTCACGCAACCGGCCATCAGCGATGGCCGCGCGGATCCACGCACTCTCGCCGCTTTCCTTTTCACCCATGCGGCAGACGATGGCCTGCGCACGCTCCGGTGAGTGGATGATCTCGGCCATCGCCACCCGCGCCAGGTCGATGAAGTTGGCATCGCTGAGCAATTCCAGCTTCTGCCCCAGCAACTGCAGCAACTGCGCCTGCAGCGGCTGGTCGGCGCGATACGGCAATGTGTCGCTGGCCACGCTGCGCTCCCACAGCTCCTCGAGGATCATCGAGAACAGCGCTTCCTTGCTCGGGAAGTGGTTGTAGACGGTGCGCTTGGAGACCCCGGCCGCCTCGGCAATGCGGTCCATGCTGGTCGCCTCGTAGCCCGCGGCACGGAACTCCTCCACCGCCGCGCGCACGATGGCTTCGCGTTTGCGGTCGGTCAGGCGTTGCGGGGCACGAGGCATGGCGGGAACCGGATAACTGAACGGATGCTTCCATTTTACACTCGGCAGTGTACTTTTGGAAAGCCCGAAACTACACTGTGCAGTGTACTCAGCGGACGTCACCCATGAAGCGCCTGCTCCTTGTCCTCCTGCTTGGAATCCTCGCCGTGACCGCCTACACCTTCTGCAAGTCCTGGTCCCTCCCCGACTTCCCCGAGTCGCCGCAGTACCGTGATGGCAAGTTCCGCAATGCTCTGCCCCGTCCAGCGATGGGCCTGCGCGACGGCCTGGAGATCTGGTGGACGTTCCTCTTCAACAAACCCAAGGGCACCGTGCCCGCGCACCCGATTCCGGTGCAGCCGCTGGACCGCGCCACCCTGGACGCCGCGCCGGACCGCAGCCTGTTCCGGCTGGGGCACTCCACGATCCTGCTGAAGCTGCGCGGCCAGTACTGGCTGACCGACCCGGTGTTCTCCGAGCGCGCCTCGCCGGTGCAGTGGATGGGCCCGGCCCGCTTCCATGCGCCGCCGATCAGCATCGACGATCTGCCGCCGATCGCCGGCGTGATCCTCTCGCACAACCACTACGACCACCTCGACCATGCAGCGGTGATGCAGCTGGCCGGCAAGACCGCGCGCTTCATTGCACCGCTCGGCGTCGGCGACCAGCTGATCGCCTGGGGCGTGGACGCCAGCAAGGTCGAACAGCTGGACTGGTGGCAATCGACCGAGGCCAATGGCCTGCGCCTGACCGCCACCCCCGGCCAGCATTTCTCCGGCCGCGGACTGGGCGACAGTGATCGTAGCCTGTGGGCGTCATGGGTGATCCAGGACGGCGACTTCCGCATCTTCTTCAGCGGCGATACCGGTTACTTCGACGGCTTCAAGGCCATCGGCGAAAAGTACGGTCCGTTCGACCTGACCATGATCGAAACCGGTGCGTACGACCCACGCTGGGCGTTCGTGCACATGCAGCCGGAACAGACGCTGCAGGCGCACCTGGACCTGCGCGGCAAGTGGCTGCTGCCGATCCATAACGGCACCTTCGATCTGGCCTTGCACGCATGGCAGCAGCCGTTCGAACGCATCACGGCATTGGCGGCCGCAAAGAATGTGCCGGTGGCCACGCCGATGATGGGCGAAGCACTGGACATGCAGGCGCCGCAGGCGGGTACGCGATGGTGGGAGACGGTGGAGCTGTAATGCGATGGGCTCCGATTCTGGCCGCTGCTACGTCTTCGGGTGAAGCCTGCGCCCTTCCCGGGCCAGATTGATCTGCAGCGCAGCGGCGGCGAGCTCGGTCATTTCCGTCGTGACTTTCCCGCTGCCGCGCGCTCGCAGCCAACCGAGAATGTCGACCAGATGCCAGATCGAGGTCGAGCCGTCATGCACGGGGGACGGAAACGACTGCGGGTTGGCCAGCATGAGCTTCCGCATGTTCTGGCGCGACATTCCGAGCAGGTCTGCGACGTCAGTGAGCCCCACCAGATCGGGGCTCACTTCAACCAGTTCGGCACCGGGCACGGCCCGCTGCACATCGTCCAGCGCCGAACGCAGGGCAGCCCCTGCGCTGTCTGCTTCGCGGCAGAACGCCAGGGCCAGCCGTCCCGGCAGCCCAAGGCCCACAAGCGCGTCGTCACAGCCGCCTTCGGCCAGGCGCTGCTCGAGGACGCCGATTTCATTGCCTGTGTCCGGCAAGCGGTACTTCAGGGTGAAGTTGAATTCCATGATTGACCCCTTCGCTTCTGACGAAGCCTGATCTCATTGCTCACGACTGCAGTTCTCGACCACACGCCGCAAGGCCCTTGCATGATGGCTGCCGCTTCGCGGCGTGCTCCAGACGCTCACGATGCAGAACTCCCCGCATCGGCAATCGGTGTCGTTGTAAGGGCAATACATCCGGCCCCACGCATGGCCGCCCGCCATACGGAGCCTCCACCCACGGTCCTCCGCGAACTGCAACGCCGCTTCGATGTCCTTGTCTGGATGACGCGCTCGAGACATTCCTTGTTCTCCATAGTCTGCACACGGCTCACGTAAGTTGTCAAATGACAACCAAACTAAAAGACTTGCGATGTGACCCTAGCCAATCCGCGCTACACGTCCAGAGCCACATCCGTCAGCCCTCCCGTGATGGCGGGGCCAGCGTCCAGCGGCGCTGCAGTGCGTCATGTAACCGATTACATCCCTTGCTAGCGTAGCGCTCGCCCGATTCCGGTCGAACCTGCGAGGCTGTCCGTAATGACGTTGCGCGCCGAACGCTCCAAGGTCTCCACCCCGCTTTTCCCGTTGCGCCTTGCCGCGGCCCTGCTGTTGGCCGCCCTGGTCTCCAGCGCACAGGCACAGACCCTCACCCCGCGCAGCCAATGGCAGGCCAGCAGTTCATCGCAACAGGTACCGGCGATGGCGATCGGCCACCTGATCGACGGCGACCCGAAGACCGTGACCGGCGGCGCCTTCAGCCCCGGCCACTGGTTCCAGATCGACCTGGGCGCGCCCACCCTGCTGTCCGGCGCGCGCCTCACCTGGGATGTCTCCAATCCGGAAGGCTATTCGCTACAGACCTCACTGGATGGCACGCAGTGGCAGACCGCGTACACGATGGCCGATTCACTGGGCGATGTGGAAACGCTGTACTTCGCGCCGCGGCAGGCGCGCTATCTGCGGCTGGCCAGTCCGCAGCGCACTTCCGACTGGGGCGTGTCGATCTTCGAGATGGAGCCGCTGGACAGCACGCTCAGCGCACGCATCAGCGGTATCGATGCAACGCAGGCAGCAGCGCTCTGGCAAGGCGGCGGCACCGTCCCGATTCCGGCCGGGACAAATGGATCCCATGCGTTAGAGATCACGCTGCCGCAGGCTCAATCGACGGCTGGTCTGGTGGTCGACTGGGCTGATGGCAGCCGCGGCCCTGCCCGATTGCAGGTTCAGGATGCACAGGGCCGGTGGCAGGACCTCGCGCACGATGCGCAGGCGGCCAGCCACCGCCAGAGCTGGCTGGCCGCCAATGCCGCACAGGCCGTGCGTGCATTCCGCCTGAGCGTGGATGGATCTGCACCAAAGGTGGCACGCCTGCGCCTGCTCGGCCCAAAAGCCGTGATGACACCGATGAAGCAGTACCAGATTGCCGCCAGTGGTGCGCAGCGCGCGTTGTTCCCGGCCTCGCTACAGATGCAGCAGACTTACTGGACTGCCGTCGGCGTGCACGCAGGACGACAGAAATCGATCTTCGACGAGTACGGAAACCTGGAAGCCTTCAAGGGCGCGCCGTTGGTGCAGCCGATCTGGCGCAGCGCCGATGGGAGCACTGCGGGTGCGGCCGGGCAGAACGTGCAGCATGCATTGCGGGACGGCTGGAAGCCGATGCCCTCCGCTACCTGGTCACCGCAACCCGGCCTGGAGCTGCGCAGTGAAGTGTTCGCCATCGAGCGCAACGGCCAGCCGGTAACGTTCCTGCGTCATCGCCTGCGCAACACCGGCGGCACCAGGATCGACGGCACGCTCAGCCTGATCGTGCGCCCGATGCAGATGAATCCACCGTGGCAGAACGGCGGGCTGTCACCCATCCGCGATGTGGCGATCGATGGACAGGCCGTGCGCATCAATGGACGCACGCTGCTGCAGTCGCTCACGCCGGTGACTGCGTTCGGCGCGGCGCCGTTTGGCAGGGATGGCGCAACGGAAATCACCGCGACCCTCGCTGCCGGCCAGCTGCCCTCCACGCAACAGGCGCGCGACGACGAGGGTCTTGCCTCGGCTGCGTTGAACTACCGCGTGTCACTGGCGCCGGGCGCCAGCGATGCCATCGTGGTCGCGTTCCCGCTGGGTACTGCCGCCGCCGATAGCAAGGGCGCACTGCCCGAAGCGCCTGCGCTCGATCTGGCCACGCTGCCCCGCGATGCCAATACGGCGTTCGATTCCCTGGCCACGCAGGCCTCCGCGGACTGGCAGGCACGGCTGGGCCAGGTCGGGCTGCGCCTGCCCGATCCTTCGCTGGTCGACATGCTGCGCGCGCAGGCCGCCTACATGCTGATCAACCAGACCGGCCCGGCGATGCAGCCCGGGCCCCGCAACTACAACCGCTCTTTCATCCGCGACGGCATGGCCACCTCGGCGTTGCTGCTGCGCATGGGCGAAGCACGCGTCGCGCGCGACTACCTGGCCTGGTACAGCGAACACGGCGTGCATGCCAACGGCCTGGTCTCGCCGATCCTCAACGACGATGGCAGTGTCAACACCGGCTTTGGATCGGACATCGAGTACGACAGCCAGGGCCAGTACGTCACGCTGGTGGCCGATGTCGCGCGCCTCGATGGCGGGCCCGAGTCGGTACGTGCCTATCTGCCGAGAGTGAAAGCGGCGCTGCGCTTCCTGCAGGAACTGCGCGAGCGCACGCTGGTACCCGGCTACAAGGCCGACCAACCGGCGCCGGAGCGATTCGCGGGCATCCTTGCGCCGTCGATCAGCCATGAGGGCTATCCGTCGCCCACCCACAGCTACTGGGATGACTACTGGGGACTGAAGGGCTGGCACGACGGCGCGTGGCTGGCCGAGGCACTGGGCGACCACGAGACTGCTGCCTGGGCGCGCGAGCAATACAAGCTGCTCTACGACGCGCTGCACGCCTCTATCCAGGCGACGATGGCGTGGAAGGGCATCGACTTCATTCCCTCCTCGGCCGACCTGGGCGATGGCGATCCAACCGGCGTATCGATCGCACTGGACCCCACCGGTGCGCAGAGCGTGCTGCCCGCCGAGGCACTGCGGACCACCTTCGCGCGTTATCTGGAGGATGTGCGCAAGCGCAGCCAGCCCGATGCGCTGTACGCCTATACGCCGTATGAGATCCGCAACGTGCTGAGCTATGTGCACCTGGGCCGACCGCAGGTTGCCGATGAGCTGCTGCAGGGACTGCTGCATGATCGGCGCCCGCTTGAGTGGCAGGTACTGGCCGAGGTCGTGCACTCGCGGCTGCGTTTCCCCCGCTACCTGGGCGACATGCCGCATACCTGGATTGGTGCCGAGTACGGCCGCACGCTGTTCGGCATGTTGATGCGCGAGGACGATGATGCGTTGTCGCTGCTGCCGGGCACGCCCCCGTCGTGGGTGGCTGGCGATGGGCTGGCGGTGGAACGCCTGCCAACAGCGTATGGCACGCTGCAGATGCAGGCGCGCCAGCGCGACGGCACGCTGACGGTCTCGCTGGGCGATGGGCTGCGCAGCGGGACGGCAGTGAAGGTCTGGTGGCCGGAGCGCACGATGCCGAAGACGGTGCGCGTGGATGGGCGTAGCGTTTCCGACTTCGATGCCGAGGGTGTGCGGCTGGCGAAACCGTTCAGGACGCTGGAGGCTCGTTGGTAGAGCAGCCGAGCATGGCTCGGCTCTACAGGAGCATCCACGCATGGCGTGGATCTACTCCCGCGGCAATGCATGGGTAGCGCCGGGCCACGCCCGGTGTCATTGCAGCGTCGGCAACCCCGGCGGGTTGGTCTGCGACTGCGGCACGGCTTCCTCGGCCACATTCCACCGTTTCAGCGCCTGCGCATAGGTGCCGCTGCCGATCTGGGTGTTCAATGCCTGCGTCACCGCATCAGCCAGGCCGCTGCCCTTGCGGGTGGTCACCGAGATCGCCGCAGCGTTCGGCCATCCGCCGGGGAACAGGCCCACGCGCCGCACCTTGCCGTCGCGTGCCGAGTACGCGCCGGTGGCATTGGGCTCGAACGAGACATCGGCCCGCCCGGTGATCACCGCCAACCGGCCGACCACCGCGTCATCGAAGTACTGGTACTCCACCGGCTTCAAGCCGGCAGCGATGTTCTGCTGGTCCCACTGCCGCAGGATCTGGTCCTGGTTGGTGCTGGCACCGACCACCACCTTCAGCCCGGCAACGTCGGCCGGCTTTTCGATCTTCTGGATCGGCCCATCAGTGCGCGTGTAGATGCCCAGCAGGTCGTAACGGTAGCTGGAGAAATCGAACTTCTTCTTTCGCTCCTCGGTGACCGTCACGTTCGACAGCACCGCATCGTACTTGCCCGATTCCAGCCCCAGCGGCCAGTCGGCCCACGCCACCGGCACGATCACCAGCTTCAGGCCCAGCGCATCGGCGATCAGGCGCGCGATGTCCGGCTCGATGCCGACTACGTCCTTGCTGTCGGCGCCATAGTCGGCCAGCGGCAGCTGCCCCGGATGGGTCGCCACGGTGAACGCCCCCGGCGTGACGAAGCGGTAGCCAGCCGGAATCAAGGCCTGCGCCTTCGGGTCGAGCGTGCCCTTCAGGATGGCGGTGTTCGCGCCGGCCAGGCTGGTCGCGGCCACGGCGGCAGCCTCCGGGGCCTGGCGCACGCGCGAGTAGACGATGCCGGCGATGCCGATGACCAGCACCCCTACGATCAACAGGGTGCTGCGCGAGGGACGACGCGGTGCTGCAGGGCTCATGGTGTTCCTTCCGGGGTTACAGGGTCTTGGCGAGGAAATCGGCGGTGCGTTGCTGGCGCGGGCGCTCGAACAGGGCCTCGGGCGTGCCCTGCTCGATCACCCGGCCCTGGTCCATCATCACCACGTGGTCGGCCACGCGGCGGGCGAAGCTCAGCTCATGGGTGACGATCACCAGCGTGGTGCCGGAGCGGGCCAGTTCTTCGATCACGCTCAGCACTTCGGCTACCAGCTCCGGGTCCAGCGCCGAGGTCGGTTCGTCGAACAGCAGCACCTTCGGCTGCAGCGCCAGCGCGCGGGCAATCGCGATGCGCTGCTGCTGGCCACCGGACAACTGGCGCGGGAAGGCATCGGCCTTGTCGGCCAGGCCGACCCGCTCCAGCAGCGTGCGCGCCTGCTGCTCGGCCTGCGCGCGCGGCACACCGCGCACCGCGATTGGCGCCTCGATGATGTTCTCCAATGCGGTCAGGTGCGGGAACAGGTTGAAGCCCTGGAACACCATGCCCACTTCGGCACGACGGCGACGGATCTCGCGCTCGGGCAATTCGTACAGGGTGTCGCCATCGCGGCGGTAGCCGATCAGCTGGCCGCCCACGGTCACATAGCCACTGTCGGCACGCTCCAAGTGGTTGATCAGCCGCAGCAGCGTGGATTTGCCGGCGCCGGACGGGCCGATCAGAACCGTCACGCTTCCAGCGCGCAGCTCCAGGTTCACGTCTTCCAGCACCGGCTGCTCGCCGAACACCTTGCCCACACCATGCAGCGACACCGCAGCGCCCTCGCCCGCTTCAACCTGGGTGGCGATGCGCGGGCGGTTGGCCACGCGCTGCGCGGCATCGCTCTGCACACGCGGGGGCGATGACACTCGCGACACCGAACGCTCGCGCTGCAGTTGGCCGCGCGCGAAGCGCTGTTCCACGCGCCGCTGCAGCAGCGACAACACGGTCAGGATCACCAGGTACCAGACCGTGGCCACCATCAGCAGCGGCACCACTTCCAGGTTGCGGCGGTAGATCACCTGCACGGTGTAGAACAGCTCAGGCAGCGCCAGCACGTAGACCACCGAGGTGCTCTTGGCCAGGCCAATCACATCGTTGAACGCGGCCGGCAGGATCGAACGCATTGCCTGCGGCAGGATGATGCGACGCACCTGGCGACCGCGCGGCAGGCCGAGTGCGGCCGCGGCCTCGTACTGGCCATGGTCGACCGAGAGGATGCCACCCCGGATCACTTCGGCAGAGAACGCCGCCTGGTTCAGGGTCAGGCCCAGCACCGCGGCGGTGAACACACCGATCAGCTGCGTGGTCGGGTACGAGAACAGGCTGATGCCGGTGAACGGCACGCCCAGCTCGATGGTGCTGTACAGATAGCCCAGGTTGTTCAACAGCAGCAACAGCACCAGCAGCGGGATCGAGCGGAACAACCACACATAGCCCCACGACACCGCCGACAACAGGGGTGAGCCGGACACCCGTGCCAGCGCAAGCAGGGTGCCCAGCGCGAAACCGAGGCCGGTACCGAGCGCGGTCAGCAGCAGCGTGCGGCCCAGGCCCTCGAGCACCGGGCGTGCGAAGAACCACTCAGCAAAGGTGCCCCAGCCCCAGCGCGGATTGCCCAGTACGGACTGCAGCCCGATCAGGATCAGCGCCAGTGCCAATACTGTGCCGAACACCTGCAGCGGATGCCGGGCCGGCACGATCTTCAGCGCCGGCGCTGGCGCCGGCCGGGTTGCAATGCCATCCAGCGCGGTCGAAGGCGTGCTCACGCGTGGGCTCCTTGCAGCTGGCTCTGCGTAGGCACGATGACGGGCGTCGCTGCCCGCAGGTGCTTTTCGAACGGCAGGTGCGCAATGGTTTCGGGATCCGCATCCAGATCGAACAGCGCGGTGTAACCATGGCTGAGGTACAGGCCAACCGCTTCAGGCTGGCGGAAGCCGGTGGTCAGGAACACCCGCCGGTATCCTTGCCGCGCCGCCTGGTCTTCCAGCTCCTGCAGCACGCGCCGCGCGATGCCCTGGCGACGCAGCCCGGGCAGCGTCCAGATCCGCTTGAACTCGGCGGTATCCGGATCGCGGTGCGGCATGAACGCGCCGCCGGAGATCGCCACGCCATCGCGCAGCAGCAGCACGAAGGCACCTACCGGGGCAGCAAAGGCCTGCGCCGGGTAGCGCTGCAGTTCCTCGCGGGCGCTGCCGCCGATGCGTCGGCGCACATCGGCGTAGCGACTGTCGTATTCCTGCTCCAGGCCATCGAACAGAGGCCGTGCCAGCGGATCATCCACCGAGGTGTAGAAGAAGCGTTCGTTGCTGCTCATGCCACGTCCTTCACCAGATAGTCTTCGGCCAGCCGTGCCCACAGGCTGGCGGCGGGTGCGATTGCGGCGTCGTTGAACACGTAGCGCGGGCTGTGCAGCGGCGCGCTGTCGCCGTTGCCGACGAACACGAAACTGCCCGGCCGCGCCTGCAGCAGGAAGGCGAAATCCTCGCTGGCGGTGCGCGGCGCGAATTCGGGAACTACGTGTTCACTGCCGAAGCCCTGCAGCGCCACCTCGCGGATGTAGGCAGTCTGCTGCGGGTGGTTGATCACGCTGGGGAAACCGCGCGGGAACTCGATCTCGGCGCGCGCACCGAACGCGGCAGCGGTCTGCTCGGCAATCCCGGTGACCCGGCGCCGCAGGGTGTCGCGTACCTCCGGCAGGTAAGCGCGCACGGTCAGTTTCAGCTCCACCACGTCCGGAATCACATTGGCGGCCTGCCCGCCGTGGATCGAGCCGACGGTGACCACACCCATCTGCCGTGGATCGACGTTGCGTGACACCACGCTCTGCAGCGCAGTGATGATGTGCGCGGCGACCAGGATCGGATCCACGCTGCCCTGCGGCTCGGCACCGTGGCCACCCTTTCCGATCACCTTCAGCCGTGCCCAGTCCACCGACGCCATCGCCGGGCCATCGACAAAGCCGAAGTGGCCCACCGGCACGCCCGGCCAGTTGTGCAGGCCATAGATCGCGTCCACCGGGAAGCGCTCGAACAGGCCGTCGGCAATCATCTTCGATGCGCCCGAACCGGTCTCCTCGGCCGGCTGGAACACCAGCTGCAGGGTGCCGTCGATATTGCCGTGATGGGCCAGGTAATGCGCGGCGGACAGCAGGATGGCGGTGTGCCCATCGTAGCCACAGGCATGCATCAGCCCTTCGTTCTGGCTGGCGTAGGCCAGCCCCGAGTCCTCGTGGATCGGCAGTGCATCGATGTCGGCGCGCAGGCCGAGACGACGTCCGCCCTGCCCGCGTTGCAGCGTGCCGACAACACCTGTGCCACCGAGCCCGGTGGTGACCTCATAGCCCCACTGTTGCAGCAGCTCGGCCACACGGGCGCTGGTGCGGTGCTCCTCGAAGGCCAGCTCCGGATGCCGGTGCAGGTCATGGCGGATCGCGATGGCCGCCTCGGCGCGTGCCGCGATTTCGGGCAGCACGCCGATGGACGCGGGGTCTCGCCGGGCATGGCCGGGCGCTACCGAATTCTCTCCGCTCATCGCCCTACCCCGCCTTCCGCGCCGGTTCGGCATCGGTCGAATGGCGGCTGGCCTTGTACGGCAGGCCCAGATGCTCACGCAGGGTCTGCCCTTCCAGTTCACGCTGGTGGTAGCCACGGGCCTGCAGGATCGGCAGCACCTGGGTCACGAAATCGTCCAGGCCTTCGCGCTGTGCGGCGAATCCAAGGATGAAGCCGTCGCTGGCACCGGCGTCGAACCAACGGATCAGCTCATCGGCCACCTGCTCCGGCGTACCGATGAAGTTCGGTCGCGGGCTCACGGCTTCCAATGCCACTTGGCGCAGGCTCAAGCCCTTCTCACGCGCATCCTGCTTGATGCGGTCGGTGGTGGAGCGGAACGAGTTGCTGCCGATGTCACCCAGCTCCGGGAAGGGCGCGTCCGGATCGTACTGGCTGAAATCGTGGTGGTCGAAGAAGCGGCCGAGATAGGCCAGCGCATCTTCCAGCGTGGCCAGTGCAGCGATCGCCTGATACTTGGCTTCGGCCTCCTCGGCCGTGCGGCCGACGATGGGACCGATACCCGGGAAGATCTTCACGTCATTGCCGCTGCGGCCGTGCGCAATCGCCGAGTTCTTCACTTTTTGGGTGAACGCGCGGGTTTCTTCCAGCGATGGCGAATGGGTGAACACCGCATCGGCGTACTTGCCGGCCAGCGCAATGCCGTCATCGGACGAACCGGCCTGGAAGATCACCGGCTGTCCCTGCGGCGAACGCTGGATGTTGAGCGGGCCTTCCACCTGGAAGAAGCGGCCTTTGTGGTCGAGCCGGCGGAACTTCTCCGGCGCAAAGAACGTGCCGCTGTCGCGCTCGCGCACGAAGGCGTCGTCATCCCACGAATCCCACAGCCCCTGCACCACCTCCAGGTACTCGTCGGCGATCTGGTAGCGCAGCGCATGCTCCGGGTGCGGCCGGCCATAGTTGCGACCCGAACCTTCCAACGGTGAGGTCACCACGTTCCAGCCAGCACGACCGCCACTGAGCAGATCCAGCGAGGCGAACTGGCGGGCCACGGTGAACGGGTCGCTGTAGGAGGTCGACAGCGTGCCGGCCAGGCCGATCTTCTTCGTTGCCGTGGCCAGTGCCGACAGCAGCGAGATCGGCTCGAAGCGATTGAGGAAGTGCGGAATCGACTTCTCGTTGATGTAGAGGCCATCGGCCACGAAGCCGAAGGCGATGCCGTTGTCCTCGGCGGTGCGCGCAATGTCGATGTAGAACTGCAGGTTGACGCTGGCGTCGGCCGGGTTGGATGGATGCTTCCAGGCATGCATGTGGCTGCCGGGGCCCTGCAGCATGATGCCGAACGGAATGTGGCGCGGGGTGGTGCTCATGGGAATCGCTCCTGCAGGTCAGGCCACCGCCGCGCGCGGCGCGGGCGACAGTAGTTCAAGGGATGTCAGGCGTGCGTCGAGGTCGGCCACCGGCGCATCGAGGATGAATTCACCCACGCCGAAGCGCCGGTGCAGCGCGTCCAGTTCGCCGCGCACGTGCTGCGCATCGCCGGACAACACGCTCGGACGTGTTTCCTCGATGCGGAAGTCGGCCACCCCCACCTGGCGCGCATACTCGGCAGCCGCTTCGGGGCTGGGCAGGTTCACCGTCTGCCCGGGACCAAGGTGCAGCTTGTAGACGCGTAGCGCACCGATATGACGCGCTGCGGCTTCAGCAGTCGGTGCGGCGAAGGCCACCGTAGCCAGCAGCGGTGGCTGCGAGGAGACGCTGCGATAGGCGTCGAACGCGGCCTCGATGTGCTTCGGGTCGCCGTCGAAGTGCGCGGCGTAGACGAAACGCCAGCCCAGCTCGGCCGCCTGCCGTGCACTCTGCGGGCTCGCACCGAGCAGGAAGCGCTCCGGCGCCTGCTGCGGAATCGGCCGCGCCAGCACATCGGCGTCGGCGCCGGACAGATAGCCCTCAAGATCGCGCAGTTGCTGGTCGAAGTCGGTGAACGCCGGCCGCCCCGCTGCCAATGCAGCGGCAGATGCCGGCAGGCCGCCGGGCGCCTTGCCCACGCCCAGATCCACGCGCCCTGGCGCCAGCGCCGCCAGCAGGTTGAAGTTCTCCGCCACCTTGTACGGCGCGTAGTGGCGCAGCATCACCCCACCACTGCCGATGCGGATGCGCCGGGTCTGCGCCAGCACCCAGGCGGCCAGCACTTCCGGTGCGGGGCTGGCCAACGTCGGCGCGGCGTGGTGCTCGGCAAACCAGTAGCGGTGATAGCCCAGCTGTTCGGCGCGCTGCGCCAGCTGCAGGCTGTTGCGCAGCGCCTGCTCCGGCAAGGCGCCTTCGGCCACCGGGCTCTTGTCCAACACGCTGATCTGATAGCTCATGGTCGCGTCCTCGCTCAGGGATGGGCCACGGGGATGCCGAGCAACCCGTTCAGCGCGGCCAGGATCGGTTCGGCACCGGAGATGTACTGGCGGTCCTGGTGCACGCCACTCGCGAGGTCACTGCGCACGCCCTGCGGCAGCACCAGCTTCGGCAGCGACTGGTCCTGCTCGCCGATTTCGGCGATCACCTCCCGGCGCGGCCGTGCGAAACCGATGCGGCGCACGTCCAGCTGCGCGTCCAGGCCGTCGATGCTCGACAGCGCACCTTCCAGCAACAGGCTGTGCCGGCAGAAGAAGCGCTGGCCGGGAATCTGTCCGTCCTCGAACTCACGGTCGAGCAGGAACAGGATGGGCTTGTCGGTTGCGTCCAGACTCACGGGGTCGTCCTCATCGGGGGGCGGCAATGCGATGCCGCTTCGATATCGATGCTAGAGATGACGGCGGTCGGCACGGCGATGCCAGGCGACAATCGGCGGTCAGATCCGGCCATGCAGATGCGCCTTGGCCATAAGCAAAGCGCCGCCGATTATGCCGTCAGGCGATCCTTCGCAGCGGCGCCGGTACCGCCAGCGCCTGCGAAGCCAGATGCCCTGCCGCGCGCTCGGCCGCCAGTGCGATGCGCGCCTGCAAGGCTGCACTGTTGATCTGCTCGCCATCGAAGTCGGCAGGCGTGGCATACACCCCGATCGGCAGCGTGTGCGCCTGCAGGAAACTGAACAACGGCCGCAACTGGTGGTCGATCACCAACGCATGGCGCTCGCTGCCACCGGTCGCCGCCAGCAGCACCGGCGTATCCACCAGCGCTTCCAGCCCGATGAAATCGACCAGGTGCTTGAACAACCCGGGATAGGAACCGCGATACACCGGTGCCGCGACCACCAGCAGACCGGCCGCCTCGATTGCCTGCAGTGCCTGCTCTACGGCTGGCTCCGCTTCATCGCGCGACAGCGACTGCCCCAGCGAACGCGCGATCGGCGCCAGCTCCACCAGCTCCACGCTGGCATGCACCCGCTGCTGCAACGACGCCAACAAGTGCCGCACCAGCAGCAACGTGCGCGACGTCGCCGAGCTGGTCGGTGATCCCACCACTGCCACCACCTTCAATGCAGAAGACATGAAATGCTCCTCGATGATGCCGAACCACGTCCGGCCGCCTTTGGCGTGAACCTCAAAACCGGTAACTGACCCGCCCGTACCAGTACGCGCCGACGTTGCTCAACACGTCGCCGTTGTCCCAGGTCGTCTCGATGCTCGCCACATCGGTGGCACTGCGCGCGTACTCCGGCACCTTGCGCGTGCGCTTGTCGAACACGTTGTTGATGCCCAGCGCCGCACTCCAGCCTGCGCCCAGTTCCACGGCACCGGAGAGATTGGTCACCAGCACCGGCGGCTGCTTGTACTCCACGCCGTTGTTCAGGCGCTTGATCGGGCCGTAGTAGGTGAAGTCGAGGTTCGAGCGCCAGCGCCCGTTCTGCCAGCCCAACCCCGCCACTTGCGTGTAGCTGGGCGTACGGAAGCGCAGCGCGTACTCGCTGCTCTTGGTCAACAGGTTGATGTTCGGCAGCCCCTGCAGCGCCGCCGGAATGTCGCTGACCTTCTGGATGGTGGTGCGACCCACGTTGGCCGCATAGCTCCAGCGCAGCTTGCCCCACGCGGTTTCCTGGTTGGCCTCCACGGTCAGCTCGACGCCGCGCGTACGGGTATTGCCCACGTTGGTGAAGTAGCTGGCGTAGAACGCATCACCCGGCAGGATGCTGATGCCGGCCGACCCGAGCAGCGCATCGATGGTGTTCTTCTGCGCCGCGCTCAGCACCGTGCCGCTGTTGTCGGTGACGCGTGCAGGATCCTGCGCGTTGTAGCCAATCTGGCTGGACTGGCCGAGCTGGCCGCGGATGTCGATCTGGTAGGCATCCACGGCCAAGTGGAACGCCGGGCTCGGGTCCCAGGTCACGCCCAGGCTGTAGTTGGTGGCTTTCTCGGGCTTCAGCGGCGTAGCACCCAGCGCAACGGCCGCCGGTGAAGACACCTGCGCCACCAGCGTGGTCCCGCACGGGCAACTGCCCGTGGCCTGGTAGAACTGTGCGCCCAGGCTGGGCGCATGGAAGCCGTTGCTGACCGTCGCGCGTACACCCAACGCGTCGGTGAAGTCGAAGCGCGTGGTCAGGCGGCCAGTGGAGACACTGCCGAAGTCGGAATGGTCTTCCCAGCGCGCGGCCGCATCCAGATACCAGCGCGAGGTGATGTTGCTGGCCGCGCCCACATAGACCGCCTTGCTGTTGCGCGTCGCCTTCACCGCATCGGCGGTGGAGTAGCCCACGAACGCCGCGGCACCGAAGCCGGTGTACGACTCCCACTGCCCGGCCCCGCGTTCGTACTGTTCGTGCTGGTACTCGGCGCCTGCGCTCACTTCCAGCGGCGACGCAAAGGCGGCCACCTCGAAGCCACGGCGCAGGTCGAGGTTGGCGATCCCCTGCTGGTAGTCCAGCTTGCCGTCATAGAAGTCAGTGGGCGAACCGGGATACGGCAGCGAGTAGTTCACCGAATTGCGGGTATAGGTGCGCACCGTGCTGCGGTTGCCGGTCAGGCTGGCGTCGTAGTCCCAGCCTGCCACCTGCCCTCTCACGCCCGCAGTGCCGGTGTACTGCTTCTCCTTGGTTTCCAGCACGGGCAGGAAGCCATCGGGAAACACGCTCAGCACCCCGGGCGCCTTGTAGGTGGTGAAGATGGTCGCCGGCAGGCGGAAGTTCTGGATTGCCTGCGCGGTGCGATCGCTGGCCGTGGCGTTGGCGTAGAACTGCGCGCTCTCGCCCAGGCCATGGCCCACGTTCACCGCGAACGCCTTCAGCGCATACGACGGGGAGCTGAGGATGGTGTTGGCCTCGGCATTGCGGCTGGCTTCGGCCGGGTTCGGCGATGCGCCGGCCGGCAACCGGTTGTTCGGGCGCAGTGCGACCAGATTGCCGCTACCATCCACCGCCGGGTAGCTCAGATAGCCATCGATGTAGCGGCGGGTGCGGATCGCATGATGCTGGCGGGTGGTCTCGCCGGAGAGGTTGACGAAGCCATCGGCACCCCACGGCAGGCCAACGTTGGCACGCACGCTGGTGCGCGAGCCATCACCGTCGATGCTCTGCCCGCTTTCCACGGCGAGCTCGCCACCGTGCGCCTGCGACTTCAGGATCACGTTGACCACCCCGGTGATCGCGTCCGAACCATAGATGGCCGACGCACCATCGCGCAGCACCTCCACGTGGTCGATGGCCGAGACCGGAATCAACGCCAGGTCGGCCCAGGCGTGGCCCGGAAAGCCACCACCGTTTGCGCCACTCACGTAAGCGCTGGCATTGCGGCGCTTGCCGTTCACCAGCACCAGCGTGTAGCCCGGTGACAGGTTGCGCAGCTGGTAGCCACGGATCAGGCTCTCCTGGTCGCTCTGGTAGCCGCCGATCTGGCTCAGCGACGGCAGGCTGCGCTGCAGCGCTTCCAGCAGGTTGCCCTGCCCGGTCGCGGCAAGGTCTTCGGCGGAGATCACATCGATCGGAGTGGAACTGTTCTTCACCGTGCGCGTGCTGGTGCGTGAGCCGGTGACCACCACCGCATCCAGCGTGGACGCTGCCACGTTGGCCGTCGCGGCGGTGGCAGCAGGATCTGCGTCTGCTTCAGCCGCATGGCTGGGCGAGGCGGCAAGGATGGCTGTGATCAGAACAGCGAGAGTGCTCAGGACAGGGGCGTGGGCGGCAGGCATGGGGGCTCGTGGGGGTGGGCCGGAAACACGCTTCCATTCAAGGGCCTGTTCACCTGGTGCGACAGGCGCGATCGCGTCACCCAGCCGTAACATCCGGCCACCCACATGACCGCTGGTAATGACGATAGGCGCGGCTGCGCACGCGGCCGGCGGCGGGCGACACCCGACGGGGTAGAGTCGACTGTTAGTCGACTGCTGTTGGCGATACCGTCTGGAGGCCCGCGCTGCGCGCGATAGTCGACTGACAGTCGACTCTACCCCGTCGGGCGACCCAGGCCAGACGAATGCCCCCGTGCACATGCTCCACAGGCATCACCTCATGCCCGCGCAGCATTCTGCGGCGCACATCACCACCCGTAGCATCAAACCATGCCCAGCCCACCCGCCGATCCCAGCGCACCGCTCGTCGCCATCGTTGCCTGCCACGGCCAGGGCCTGTTCGAGTTCGGCTGTGCGGTTGGCCTGTTCGCGCCGGTGCGGCCGGAACTCGGCGTGGCCTGGTATCGCACCCAGCTGTGCGCGGGTGAACCCGGTGCGCTGCGCATGCTCGGCGGAACGCAGGTCCAACTCCCCTACGATCTCAGCAGCGTTGATGACGCCGACATCATCGTCATTCCCGGTTGGCGCGAGCCCAGCGAGCGCCCACCGCAGGCACTGCTCGACGCACTGGTCCGTGCCCACGCACGCGGCGCGCGCATCGCCTCGATCTGCTCCGGTGCCTTCGTGCTGGCCTGGGCCGGGCTGCTCGATGGCCGCCAGGCCACCACCCACTGGCGCCTCACCGAAGCGCTGGCACGCGAGTTCCCACACATCGATGTGCGGGAGGATGCGCTGTACGTGGATACCGGCAGCATCATCACCTCGGCCGGCTCGGCCACCGGCATGGACATGATGTTGCACATGGTGCGCAAGGATTACGGCGCGCGCGTGGCCAACCTGGTGGCCGAGCGACTGGTACTGGCGCCATGGCGTGATGCCGAACGCAGCCAGCGCGTCAGCCGCGCCATTCCCCATGGCGAGCCCACGCGCCTGGCAAGGCTGATGGAATGGATGCGCCGCAACCTGCGCGAGCCGCACTCGCTGGGCAGCCTCGCCGAGCAGGCCGCACTCAGCCAACGCACCCTGCAGCGGCAGTTCCTGGAGGCCACCGGCCTGTCGCCCATCGACTGGCTGATCCGCGAGCGCGTCGCCTACGCCCGCGAGCTGCTGGAAACCACCGATCGGCCGCTGCAGTGGATTGCCGAGCAGGCTGGCTTTGGTTCGCAGGAATCGTTCCGTCGGCACTTCCGGGGCCAGGTCGATGCGAGCCCTACCGAGTACCGCAGCCAGCATCGCGGCGGTGTTGGCGCGGATCGGTTGGTGGGCTGCTGATCCAGCTCAGCGCTCTCCAGCGCCACGTGAGAAAAGGCTCACGGCGGACGGTGGAGACCCACGTATAGTGATGGGCGTCACACGAAGCCCCTTCCATGCTCCACGCATTTGCTTACTCCAGCCACATGTCGGCTGGGCTTTCCGATGAAACCCTCCGCCAGATCGTCTCGGGCTCTGCCGCGTTCAATCGCCGGGTGGACGTTACCGGAGCGCTGCTCGTCGACGGGCAGCGGTTTTTCCAGTACATCGAAGGCCCGCCCGACGGCCTGGAGGCGGTCAGGCGCCGCATCCAGGACAGTCGTTCGCACGCCGCCGTCACCCCGGTACTGGACATGGCAATCGGCGCACGCGCCGTACCCTACTGGGCGATGACCCGCATCGAGACCGGGCAGATCGTCGTGTCCGGGCTGGTCAATGCGCGATGGGACGAATTTGGCCATTCCGTTCCAGGCATGGATCAGCTCGTTGGCCTGCTGCGTCCGCATTTCCCACGCATCGGCACCGTCGAGCCGCCACGCGCCCCCGCCTGATACAGACTGAACCGACGCCTTGCGTGCGCCTGCCGACGCGGCCGTGCGCTACGTTCGGGCGTCATCATCAGGATCCTCCTTCCCGCTGTCTTCGCCACGCCCATCGCATGCCAGTACCCGCCCCACCTGCAATGGAAAAACGCGCATCGCCCGCCGACCTGTTCGAGATCGTGATCGTGCGTGCAGGCACCGCCCTGTTCGCGATTGACATCCAGGCTGCCGTCGAAATTCGCGGCCTGGAGGCATTCGGCCCTGCAGACCGCAACGGCAGGCCGACCCTGGAAGTCCGTGGGCAGCCATTACCCGTGGTCGACCTGCGCCGCATGAGCGGCCAAGCGGCATTCGACGGTGGCAGCCCGGCCATGCTGTTGATCAATGCCGGTACCGCAACGCTGGCGCTGGCCGTGGATGAGGTGCTGGAGATTGAGACACCGGACGCGAGCGCACGCGTCCCCGAGCGTGCCGCAGGCCGATCGTTCGGCTTCTGCAGCCGGCACATTCAACTTGACCCGGCGCGCTCGGCTGCACTGATCGAACCGGTGGCACTGCTGGGCGCACTTGCCGCGCCGGAGTGACCGGCGGCGTCTCAGGATCGTCCTGCCAAGGCACGGTTTCGCAGCCTCCAGCACTGCGCGGCCACGCCGATCACGAACACCACCAGGCAGACCAGCAGCGTGTGCAGCACCACCGGGGCCATCGGCGCGGCAGCAATCGGATGCGCTGCCGGCACGCGGGTCAGCGTTTCGTTGACGCCGGGCACCAACGACAGCAGGAAGCTGAAAGACAGCGCAAACGTCGATGCATAAGGTGCTGCGCGCCCCAGCCAGCGCAGCCGCGCGGCCAGCACGCCGCCGAATGCCACCAGCAGCACGATCACCCCGAATGCGTGGCCGGGGTTGATCCCGCCCGTGCTGGACACGGTGAACGAGGTGGCCACCGACAGCACCAGCCCCACCAGGTACAGCTTGCCCGCGCGCGTGGCGGGATCGATTGCGCGATGGCGAATGAAGGCATACAGGCCACTCAACACCGGGATCAGGCTGACAGCGGTATGGATCACGCCAAGCGTGGACAGAGGGTGGGACATGGGACATCTCCAGGGATAGAATGAACCTACTAGTAGGTAGGCATTGGACTCAAAAAGAAGGCCCGCGTCGCCGCAGGCCCACCACACATCTCTCAGAGCGCCGCACTCACCCGCGCGATCGCCAACTGTGCCAGTGCCGCGAAGGTCGCCGCGTCACCAAAACCGCGCGCGGCCAGCATCGCGCCGTGCACCGAGGACATGAACGCCCTGGCCTCGTCCGCAGGGGAACCCTGCAGGCGCAACTGGCCCAGCGCCGCGCCCTTCTCCAGCGTCACCGTCAGCCACCCGCTCAGATCCTCGAAATGCCCGCGCACTTCATCGGCAATCTCCGCAGGGATCATCGGCGCCTCCGCTGCCAGCATCGCGCAGATGCAGAACGACGACGTCCCCCCTGCAATGCAGCTGGACCAGTACTCCACATAGGCGTTGAGCTCCTGCAGCGGGTCGTCCAGCTGCCGGTCCAGCAGCGCCAGGCCTTCGCGCGCCTCGGCCCGGTACAGTTCAACCACCGTGCGCACCAGGTCCGCCTTGCTGGGGAAGTGGTGATGGATGCTGGCCTTGCTGATGTTCACCCGCGCGGACACGTCGGCGTAGCTGAAACCGTTGTAGCCACCGGCCTCCAGCAGCGAACGGGCATGGGCCAGGATCTCCTGGGCCTTGGGCGAGAGCGACTCTTTCATGTCGCCAACCTACTAGTAGGTTGAAACGCTGTCAACTACCCGCTGCCGGGCTCGCCGGGCATGGCCCGGCGCTACCCACGCCCCGCTCAGTCCTCCTGCACCAGCTTGAACTCGCGCAGCAGACCACCGATCTGGGTCTTGTCCAGCTTGTTCATCAGCAGGTTGCGCAGGAACGCTGGCCCGGGAATGTCCAGTTCCTTGCCATCACGCAGGCGCCCGGTCGCGGCCAGCAGCGAGCGCACGTCGTAGGTGGAATTGAACACCTCGGGTACGCCGCGTTCGATATCCAGCAGCGTGTACACCGCTTCCATCGGCGTGCGCACCGAGTACTCTGTAGTGAAGATGCAATCGCGCTGCTTCGATTCGGCGAACTGGCCGATGAAAGCGAAGTTCACCGCACCGTCCGGCACCACGTCCGGGCGATCACCGGCCTGGCGCGGCATGAAGAACGCGGTGATGTACGGCATCATCACCGGCACCGTCTTCGCGCCCGTCGCCGCCAGCTCGTCGATCTCCTCCACCGGCACGCCCAGGTGGTACAGCCACTCGCGGGTGATCTCCTCGCCGGTGCAGTCCTGCATCGGCTTCTTCACGTAGTCGCCGGGCGTATCCACGAACAACGAATACACCCAGACCACGATCTGGTCCTTGGGCTGGTTCTTGAAATGTGGCTGGCGATTCACCGTCCAGCTCATCAGCCAGCGCGAGTCGCGCACGCTGACGATGCCGCCGGTCACCACTTTGCCGCTGAAGGGATCGCGCTTGGCGATCTTCTGGATGTAGGCCGGAATGCGCGCATCCAGCGTGGTCACCGTTGCCGATTCCCACTTGGTTTCTGGAATGTGCGCGCCGAACACATCCGGACGCCCGAACGCGTCATCCTTCGCGGCAATGCGGCGCCACAGGTCCCAGGCAGGCGCCGGGCCTTCGTTCAGGCGTGCCGCAGTGTGGTGGTCGCCATTATCCGAGTTCTCGGTCAGCGAACCGATGGTCATGAACAGCAGATCATCCGCGCCGAGATCCACGCCACCGGCTACACCGTCATGCATCCAATGGATGCGCGTGGCCTGCTTGCGGTCCGGCTGCAGATCAAAGTCGACGTCGGTCACCTCGGTACCGAACTGGAACACCACGCCCTGGTCCTGCAACCACTTCACCAGCGGCAGCACCAGCGATTCGTACTGGTTGTACTTCGTGAACTTCAGCGCCGAGAAATCCGGCAGGCCGCCGATATGGTGGATGAAGCGATGCAGGTACAGCTTCATCTCCAGCGCCGAATGCCACTCTTCGAACGCGAACATGGTTCGCCAGTACAGCCAGAAGTTGCTGTCCAGGAAATCACGGCCCAGTACTTCGTTGATGCGCTTGTTCTCCATCTCCTGACGGGTGGCCAGGAACAGCGCGATGATGTCCTTCTGTGCCTGCTCGGTGAGTGTGAACAGACCGTCGGTGTGCGCATCTTCGCCGCGATTGATCGTGGCGCGCTGCAGCGAATAGTTCGGGTCGTCCTTGTTCAACCAGTAGAACTCATCCAGCACGCTGGCATCCTCGATCTCCAGCGACGGAATCGAGCGGAACAGATCCCACAGGCACTCGAAATGGTCTTCCATCTCGCGACCGCCGCGGATCACGAAACCCTTCTCCGGCACCTTCAGGCCATCCAGCGCACCGCCAGGAATGTGCTGCTGTTCAAGGATGGTGATGCGTTCACCGGCCATGCGCCCGTCACGTATCAGGAACGCAGCGCCGGCCAGTGAGGCCAGGCCTGAACCGACGAAGCATGCGCGCTTGCCATCGACACCGGCGGGCTTGCGCGGGCGCGCAAAGGCTTCGTAGTTGCCACTGCTGTAGTACATGCGCTGCTCCTTCCTGGAGGGGGTGACCCCACTCTAGCGCCGAACCGATGTACCGATTCCTGCATGCATGCTGCGACCGAATGACGCAGCGGCGTCAGAGCTGGCGGCCCAGCAGCATGCCTGGCCAGCCGTCCACGTTGAACGGCGCAATTCGCGTGTAGCCGCAGGACTCGTAGAAGCGCACCAGATCACCGCTGCCTCCGCCATAGCAGTCCACGCGCAGATGGTCGAGGCCGGCAGCGCGCGCCTGCTCATCGGCAAACGCCATCAGGCGACGGCCAATGCCGCGCACGCGCGCATCACGCGAGGCCACCAATACCCGCACGTACAGCTCCGGCCCATCGGGCGCCGGCACATAGGGCATCGACTCGCCCAGCGCCAGGAACGCACGCACCTCACCCTGCTCGTTCTGGGCCACCCATGCGCCAGGCAGCGCGCACGCATCGGTCACCTGGGTGATCCGGCGTGGCACCGTGGACCATGGCTCGCTGCCCCATTGCTGCAGATTGCCGATCGACACGAACCATTCGATCACCTCGTCGAACAGCGCCAGCACCGCAGGGGCATCTGCCGCACTGGCGCGGCGGATGGTCAAGGTGTCCTTTCCTGTTTCAGTCATGCACGTACTCCTGTCAACGCGTCAATCAGCTGTCACGAGGATGCCGGCCAGCGGCCAGCACTACCAGGGTCGGAAGTCCCTGGGCCGGATTTGACATGCAGGCATTTACCTGCATATAGTCCATCCCAAGGGCGTCGCCTGCCGCCCCATCGCGAGGAACCTGCAATGGTGGATATCGCACACAGGGTCGGCTTCAAGGCCCCCGCAAGCCAGGTGTACCAGGCCCTGGCCACCCCCGAAGGCGTCGCCGCCTGGTGGGCCGAAGACACCCGGGGCGACCGTGAGGTCGGCGGCACGGTCAAGGCGCGTTTCACGAACAACGGCCAGGAGATCGGCGCGATGGAAATGAAGCTGGAACAGCTCATTCCAGGCGAGCTCGTGCTCTGGCGGTTCATCGCCGGTCCCGCCGAATGGATCGGCACCCACGCGCGCTTCGTGCTGAAGCAGGAAGGCGATTACTGCATCGTCCTGTTCACCCATGAAGGCTGGAAGGAGCGCGTCGAGTTCACCTCCCACTGCAGCACAAAGTGGGCGGTGTTCCTGATGAGCCTGAAGGCCCTGCTGGAGACCGGCAAGGGCCAGCCCAACCCACACGACGTCAGGATCGACAACTGGAATTGAAGACATCCCCATGGTGGTAGACAACGTGCGCGACGCAGACAAGGTCTTCAAGGCACTGGCCGATCCCACGCGCCGGACGCTGCTGGACCTGCTCTGCGAGCACAACGGCCAGACCCTGGGCCAGCTGTGCGAAAACCTGGACATAGCCCGGCAATCGGTCACCCAGCACCTGGGCCTGCTGGAAGACGCCAACCTGATCAGCACCGTGCGCCGTGGCCGCGAGAAGCTGCACTTCATCAACCCGGTGCCCCTGCATGAAGTCTACGAACGCTGGGTACGCAAGTTCGAGCAGCAGCGCCTGAGCCTGCTGCATGACCTGAAACGCGAACTGGAAGGAGAATGACGATGTCTGCAGAGTCAACCCGCTTCATCCACGTGATCTACATCGCGTCCACGCCACAGAAGGTGTTCGAGGCCATCACCCGCCCCGAGATCGCCAGCCGCTACTGGGGCCACGAGAACGTCTCCGACTGGAAACCCGGCTCGCGCTGGCAGCATGTGCGCGCAAACGAAACCCGCTCGGTCGAACTGGTGGGCGAAGTGGTGGAAAGCACCCCGCCCTCGCGCCTGGTCATCACCTGGGCCGCCGCCTCGCAGGCCGACAACCCGGATGCCTACAGCCGCGTCACCTTCGACATCGTGCCCTACCAGGACATGGTGCGGCTGACCGTTACCCATGAGGAGCTGGAACCGGGCAGCGGCATGGATACCGGCATCCGCCAGGGCTGGCCGATCGTGCTGTCGAGCCTGAAGTCGCTGCTGGAAACCGGCAAGGGATTGGACGTATTTGCGAAGCCGAACTGAGTCGTGCCGCAATCGGCGGCGGAGCGCCATCCGCCGCCAGCGCCCCCCATCCGGTCAATCGCTCAATCTGCGCGAACGTCCATAACTGCCATGCACATCCTGCTTGATCCAATCGGCCAGCAGGCGCAGGTAGCCGTCGGTGATCCGCGTCGACACTCGGTTGCCCTCGGCATCGGTGCGGAACTCGACCATGCCGTGGTCGGTATCCGGGAACAGGTAGGTGTCGATCGGTTGCCCCGACGCGCGCAGGCGCGACAGGATCGAACGCGTGGCGGCAATCGGCGCGGCGCGGTCCTGCTCGGCCAGCACCCACAGCAACGGCACCTTCAGGCGGCGCAGCGCGGCCTCGGCGTCGTAGTCCCAGATCAGCTCCAGGTTGTCGAATCGCGCGCGGCCGATCCGGCGCAGGTCGGCGTCACTCATGCGCAGCATGTCGCCGCTGTATTCGCCGCTGATGTTCTTTGCCCACGGTGTGGCACCGATCTCCGTACGCACCTTCGCCAGCGCCTCGAGCCCTTCTTTGAAATGCGTGCGCATCAACTGCGCGGTCGCGTCTGAAAGCTGGCCGACCTGCTTCATCGCCGTTGCATCCAGCTGCATGCGGCGTGCCTCGTCGAACAGCTGCTCGCGGTCCTCCTCGATCGGCGACACCACCAGCCCGAAACCGATCGCCACGAAATCCGCCTGCGAACGCGTGGCCGCCAAGGGCGCGATCCAACCGCCCTGGCTGCCACCGAAGTACCCGGCACGGCCGAAGCGACCTTTCGCCAGTTCACGCGCCTTAGCAAGCGCCGCCGCTGCGTCGTCAGCGAGCAGCTCGAAGTTCTGCGTGTACTCGCCATCTGAATCGCCGGTGCCACGCTTCTGGTAGGCGAACACCGAGATTCCCTGCGCCACCAGCATGCGCTGGTAGATCGCCGCCACCGCCATCGTGCGTTCCGAGCCGTGCACCAACACCACCAGCGGCCGCGTCGGGTCTGCCGGCCCTGCCGGCTCGATCAACTGCCCGACCAGCTTGGTTCCCGCGCTGATGAACGTTGCATCGGTATCGCGGCTCGCCAGGCGCTGCCAGCGCTGCGTGGCTCCCGCAGGCGTCCTGAAGCTGACCACATCGCCGCTGCAGCTCACCGGCGCGTTGGCATCGCCGGTGGCGCCGCGCCGCCCGTCCAGCATCAGATAGCGCTGCCCCGTGGCCGGTGCCGCAGCGGGTGCGCCCAGCACCACGATGTTGCCCTGCCCGTCACCGTAGGCACTGACCGTGCACAGCTCGGCGGCTGCAACCGGCAGGCCCGAACACACCAGCACCGCGCTCAACAACGAACGACTCCTCCACCCTGCCATGCCCTTCCCCGGTATCGTGAACCCGCCTCGTGCGGGCACCCGGCGCAGCCTAGCGCGTTCGTTCGCCAGATTCATGCTGCAACCGCTCGCCGTCGCTCCCCTTCCACGACCATACTGGGCGGACGATAAGGGCTTCAGAGCGCATCATGCACACACATCTCGAACATGTCGGCACCACCCGCCTCCTGCGCATCGACCCGCAGGGCCCGATGCTCGATGCCAGCGCCCTGCGCGATCTGGTCGGCGATGCCCTCGGGCACCAGACCGAGTGGATCGCCGTACCGGTGCAACGCCTGTCGGCAAACTTCTTCGAACTGCGCTCCGGCATGGCCGGGCAATGGCTGCAGATGCTGGTGAACTACCGCCTGCGTTTCGCCGTGCTGGGCGATGTCAGCGCCTACCGCGCACAGAGCGAATCGCTGGACGCGTGGATCACCGAGTGCAACCGTGGTCGCGACGGCTGCTTCGTGGCCGATTGGGATGCTCTGCTGGCGCGCCTGCCGGCCTCGGCCAGTTAGCGCGCCGTCCAGCCCCCATCCACCGGCAGCGCCGTGCCGGTAATCTGCGCCGCCGCGTCCGAAGCCAGGAACACCACCAACTCGCCCAGCTGCTCGGGCGTCACGAACTGCAGCGAAGGCTGCTTCTCAGCCAGCAGCGCGCGAGCGGCGGACTCCTGATCCGTGCCTTCCTTCTCCGCCAACGCAGTGATCTGCTGCTCGACCAGCGCCGTCCGCACCCAGCCCGGGCAGATGGCATTGGCGGTGATGCCGGTGCCCGCATTCTCCAGCGCGGTCACCTTGGTGAAGCCCACCACGCCGTGCTTGGCTGCTACATAGGCGGACTTGTTCACTGAGCCGACCAGCCCGTGCACCGACGCGATGTTGATGATGCGGCCAGCGCCCTGCTGCTTCATGTGCGGCAAGGCCGCCGCCGTTGCATGGAACACCGCCGACAGGTTCAGCGCCAGGATCGCATCCCATTTTTCGACCGGGAATTCCTCGATCGATGCGGTGTGCTGGATGCCCGCGTTATTCACCAGGATGTCGATGCGGCCCATCTTCGCAACGGCGTGGTCGATCATGCCTCGCACTGCCTCGCCCCGCGACAGGTCAGCACTGTCATGCGCCACGCGCACGCCGAACTCAGCATCCAACCTGGAACGGATGCGTTCGATCTCCGCCGCGTCGCCGAAGCCATTCAGCACGATGTCGGCGCCCTTCCGCGCCAGCGCCGTGGCAATGCCGAGACCGATACCACTGGTGGAGCCGGTGACCACCGCAACCTTTCCAGAGAACATGGGCGAGCTTCCATTGGGGGTGGGCCGCCAGTGTACCTACACGGGCCAACCCCCTTTAACTAGCGCCCGATGTCGGCCCACCATTAGAAGCGGATGCCCGCCCGATCAACGGTCGCCAGCGGGTTGGCCTTCCGCACCGCCTCCAGGAACAGCAGGAAGTCGCGGTTGAACAGCGTCAGGTTGTTGGTGAACGTCACGCACTTTCTGCCCGATGCTTTGCTGAAGCACACCTGCCAGACATAGCGCCCGTAGATCTTGTCGGACGTTCGCGTGACTGAGGTGATCTGCGAAAGCGGAACCGCCGTGGGCAACGGCCCACGCCGCAGGTAAAAGGACGCCGCATCAAAGAAGTAGTGCTCCCGATCCTCTTTTCCATCCAGCATCACCAAGGTCATGGACCTGCCGGAAATCCGGCGCGGGGCATGCAAATGCAGCCCCGATTTCACAGACGAGCAAGCAGTTGCTGACATTCGCCGAAGGGTGAACCAGAGGATCACCAACGGAAGTGCCGCGAGGACAATGAAACCTACGGTCTTCAAAACAGTTTCCAGCGTGCTGGGCACACAGATCTCCAGGATGAACTTTCAGGCGATACCCAAGTAGATCCACGTCACGCGTGGATGGCTCTCGCCTCAACGCCTTTTCACTTCCAATGGTCCGGCCCCAGGAACGGCAGGCTCAACACAAACACCGGCACCGCTACCGGTACCAACGCGGCGCCCAGCACCTTGCTCGCCGCCGAACCCACACCCGGCTTGTCCTCCCTCTCTGGCAGGATCCGCTGCGCCCGCGCGTTGATCGGCTGTGCCAGCTTCCCCTTCTCTGCCAGCGCCGCAGCATCCGGCAACTTCACCCGCTCGCCGTCGCCCTCGAACAGCGCGCTGTAATAGCTGCCGCCCTTCCTTGAAAGATTGCAGGCGCGGTCAAACGCCAGCGCGTAACGGGTCCGGTCCATCGGCAGGTAGTAGCGCGCCCGCTCCTCCACGGCCTTGGCCTCACGCGGGAGCACCTCAATCCGCTCCAGCTTGAACTGTCCGGCCAGCTCTGCCGTCACCTGCTGCGGCCGCAGCAGCAGCGCATAGCTGCCGTGCACCTTGGCCTTGTTGGCCGGGTCGCGCCAGTCTTCATGGAAGTACATCTGCGCGCAGGCCACCGCCTCGCGCAGCGGGCTGTCCATCAGCGCGCGGTACTCGCGGAATGGCGCGGCATTGAAGCGCATCGGCTCGTCATAGCGCGGCAACAGGTACAGCTGGCCGTCGTCGGCGACGAACGCACTGGTGATCTCGCGGCTGGAAGCGTGCTCCTCCGGGCCACTGGCACAGCCGGACAGTAGGCCAAGGCACAGGGCGGAGAGAATGAAAAAAGACGTTCGCATGTCGTGTTCGAGGGCCTGCCTGGAAAACCGGCCCCGCCCAGAAGGACGAGGCCAGCCCACCATGTTGCCACGACACGGCATGCGATGCAGACCCCGCCTTACTTCAACCGCTCCACCAACCGCTGCCCCACCTCCAGCGCCGAAGCCGGGTTCTGCCCGGTAATCAGCTCGCGGTCCACCACCACATGCCCGGTCCACGGCGTGGCATTGCTGCTGAACAGCGCACCCGCCCGCTGCAACGCGGTCTGCGGGTAGAACTTCATCTCACCGCCGCCCAGCATCGGCTTGGCCTGCTCTTCTTCCTGGTTGCTGATCACCGTCATCTGGTAGCCCCTGTAGATCCACTTCGGCGTGGCCGGCACCGCACCGGCTTCCAGCTTTGCCACGAAGCCCGCAGCATCCGGCAGCGTGGACAGCAGCGCGATCGGCCCGTGGCAGACCAGGGCGGTGGTCTTGTTGCGCTGGTGGAAGTCGGCCAGCAGCCGACCCAGCGCCGGGCTCTTCAGCAGGTCCTGCATCGGTGCGTGGCCACCGGGAATGTAGACCGCATCGAAACGCGCATACCCCTGCTGCTCGATGCGCGCCAGGCTGACCACCGGCGAGGCCGTCGGCGAGGTCAACGCCAGCTTCTCCAGCAGATCTTTATGCAGCTTCAACTGCGCGGCATCGTTGCCGAAGTACGCCGGCGTCACCGAGGACGCATCCACCGTCGGCGCC
Organism: Stenotrophomonas sp. YJH_SMC_6; assembly: GCF_059371335.1. Lineage (NCBI taxonomy): Bacteria > Pseudomonadati > Pseudomonadota > Gammaproteobacteria > Lysobacterales > Lysobacteraceae > Stenotrophomonas > Stenotrophomonas sp. YJH_SMC_6. The sequence continues at coordinate 197,949 of NZ_JCAFUM010000010.1, forward strand.
CGCCCCTGCGGCGTGGCGAAGGTCACCTCGTGGCCCGCGTGCAGCAGCAGCTTGACCGGCTGCATCAACTCGTTGAGATAGAAGCCGGTGGACAGCACCTTGCCGTCCTTCAGGTCCAGGTGGTTTTCGTCGGACAACACCACCAGCACGTTGGCGGCATGCGCGCCGCTGGCGGCCAGGGTCAGGGCCAGCGCTGCGGCCAGCCGGGTCATCAGGTTCATGGGGAGCTCCTATCGGGGAATGGCCGCCACTTTATTCATCGCCCCAGCGGCGATAAATTGGCTCCATCGCAAAACATCTGTTCCCCGGAGAGCCAAATGAGCCGCAAGTTCGACTACCTGGGCGATGTGGAGGTGTTCCTGGCGGTGGTCGAGCACGGCTCGTTCACCGCCGGCGCGGTGGCGCTGTCCACCACGCCCTCGGTGCTGAGCCGCGCGGTCACCCGCCTGGAAGCGCGGCTGGGCCGGCAGCTGCTGCAGCGGACCACCCGCCGCGTGGGTCTGACCGACGCCGGGCGGCTCTATCTGGAACAGGTACGCACCGCCTTCGGCCTGCTGGACGACGCCGAGCGCGACGTACTGGCCCAGGACGGTGCGCTGGCCGGCCGCGTGCGCCTGAGCGTGCCCACCACCTATGGTCACTACCGGCTGCCGCCCGTGCTGGCGCGCTTTGCGCAGCAGTACCCGCAGGTGCAGGTGGAACTGAACATCACCAACCGCAACGTGGACCTGGTGGCCGAAGGCTTCGACCTCGCCATCCGCCTGGGCCAGCTGCCGGACAGCGGGCTGGTGGGGCGGAAGCTGGAGGATGCGCCACTGCTGTTGGTGGCTTCGCCGGAGTACCTGCAGCACCGGGGTACGCCGCAGACGCTGGACGACCTGCAGCAGCACCTGTGCCTGCCCTTCGTCATGCCGCGTACCGGGCGGCTGGCGCCGTGGATCTTCCGCGACGGCGGGCGCGACGTGGAGTGGCTGCCGCGTTCGTCCATCGAGACCTCCGACGATGTGCTGGGCGTGGTGTCGCTGGCCGAACAGGGCATCGGCATCTGCCAGAGCTACGAATTCATCGTGCGCGAGCGGTTGCAGCGCGGGCAGCTGGTAGAAGTGCTGCCGCAGCTGCGGGGGCGGTCGCGGCCGTTCTCGGTGATCTATGCGCCGCATCGGCGGCAGTCGGCCGCGGCGCGGGCAATGATTGAGTTGCTGGTGGGGAATGCGACTGAGGATCGCGCTGGTTGAAGCAGGAAGGCTCCTTGGCGGTGTCGGGTTTGAACCGATTTTCGGGGTGTGCGCTCTGTCGGGTGCCACTGCCTGCCAAGGCTGACTAAGAACTGTTGCAAAGAAGACCGTCGCGCTATTCGCTTGTGGCGTGGGCGATTGCGCCAGCTTGATTCGCCATCAGCAGAGCAGCTGCGCAAATGCGTCCGGCGGTGTCGCGTGCTGCACGCATGGAGAGTGCAACAATAGTTCTTCGCTCTCGGATTCAGCGATTCCTTCGCGAATTTCTATTGGCATTCGAAGCGGCCGCGTAAACACCATGGCGCGCCACCGAAAAAGGGTGGCAGCGGGTCTGCAAACCCGTGATGAGAGATGCACCTGTAGTTTGCGCTTGCCCGTCGGCACCGTCCTTAACCGGTGCCGGCGGGCAATCCGTCGGCCTTTCTGGCGGGCGGTGCGTGGGGGCCCTCGGGCCCACCGGTCTATGGTGCTATTTCATCCCGGTTTGCAGCCACGCATCGTCCGCCACCTCTTCACGGTGGCGCTGTTAAGCACAGCCACGGAAGCCGACGCCATGAACGAATCCGATACCTTTTCCTCGTACACCGTTGTTGAGCCCATCAACGACGACACTCCCCTGCACGACCTGAATTCCCTGCTCGGCATCCTCAAGCGCATGCGTGGCTGCGAGGGCGCTGATGGACTGCCCTGGCCGGAGAACGACGTCTCTCCCGGGCGCCGCGTGAGCCTGGCGAGGACCGAACGCGCGTTGGTCGGGCTGCTAACGGTGCTGGAGGTGCTGCACTCGGCAGACCGCTGCCGGGTGGCAGCGGAACCAGAGCGGCATCTGGATGAGGGGGTGGTTGATGGGCTATTTCTGGCTTGCCGGGGATTGGCTGAGTGGGCTTGTCGGGAGGTTAGGCCGGAGTGACCTGCCTGACCGGAGCAACGTACAGCAGATTTGATTGGGCGTCACATTGATTAACACGCGCCTCCTGCCAGGAGCGAACATGGCAGCTCCACCCGGCTGAAGAGCATCGGAGCAAATTCCTCCATCCATGACCAATCACGGTCGAGAGCGGCGAGACCCAGCAAGCCAGTTCGGTCATCCTCCGGAAAGGACGATGCATGCAAACGAGACCGAATGAGCCGCAGTCTTCTACGCGGCGATGTCATAAGGCCATCCTCCGGCATTTGGCCAGCCCTACCCCAACGCGAACTCGAGCTGATCGAAGAAGCGCGGGATACTCTCGTATTGGTACATCCTCCAGTAGGCGCGCGCCTGCTGGTCTACCTTCACATGTCCGAGCAGGCGAAAATCGCGCATAGATGGAAAAGTACGCGACGCTGCCGCCAGGGATGCCGCGTCGATATCGTTGAAGTAATCGCTACCCATTGAGGGCGCATCGAAGCTTCGAATCACCTCCCCCACGATCACAAGCGCAGCTACAACATGCATCATATCGAGAAGTTCGAGCTCGTACTCCTGTAAAGAAAGATGCGCTGCCGTGCGATCGGCATGTTGCTTTAGAAGGCCGATCCGCTTGTGGAGTCGACCGGGAGCCTTGAGTAGGTCAGTATCTGTCCGCGCGTATTCACGAAAGAATTCCCTTAAAAAGACGAGGGCGCGATGAGCATCTTCGAAAGTATTGCTTCCTCGCTCGGACCAGTAGTGCGCATGCTCTTCAAGCACTCCGTCGGACAAGCGGCCGAAATTACCTCCAGTAAGGTCTGGCTTGGCGGCATGATCAAAGACTTTCCGGCAGTTCAGGGACAGCGAGTTCAGCGTTGAGAACTCTAGGTACGACTGCGATACGCGAAAGGGCAAGTCGCCCGAAGCATCCATATCTTCAGCAGCCTGCGCGGTGCCAAGAAAATAGTAGAACGCCGGAAGGCTCATGCTTGCGCGTGACATAACGCCTCGCAGAAAGTGGACTGATCGCAGCTTCCCGTGGAGCCGAAACGGCTCTTCCTTCCGCTGCATCCTCTCCGCACGCGCATCGAGATCAAATTTTCGGCTCATTGCTTCGCGCCTGCTTGGCTACGCCGCTCAAGAGTCAGAAGTCGACGCCTGACTGGATCAAGAACACCGACGCTAGTACCTTGATGATCAGTACTCATTATTGTCATCTTCCCACATATTTCGCGCCAGCCTATCAACATCAATGCCAAAGTACTCTATCGCATCATAATGACTAGTCGAAACATAACTATCACCCAATCCACAAGCAAGAAGCTTTGAGTATCCTGAAATCTTCAAGCCGCATGCAACGCAGAAGAACTCCTCTGGCCGCATTGCTTGACGTTCAACAACACCATCTTCCGCAGTTGATGTTTTGGCTACGCCCATTGCGCGCCCCTGCACGAGCGCAGTGGCGGTACAGGAAGGACAATTAACTCGATGACCATAGTGGCGCAAAGACGCAGCCGCAGCCTGGTCCAGAGCCGTCTTCCTGTCCTCGTCTGACTTCGAATCCCAAACAACCTTATGGGCATTGATAGCACCAAGGACGCTCTTCGCGGCGCCATCATTAAGTGCTGATATATCTTCCCTCGCCTCTTTTGCCTCAGCATCTCCGAAAAGATTTTCTAAAGAAGACCCACAATGACTCAAGAGCACATCGCAGACAGCAAAGAAGTGCGGCCGCCAGGACGACGAGCTAGAGCTTTCAAAGTTCAGGTTTCCAGAATGAAGCTCCGAGTTTCTCTTTGAGAAATGTGCCAAGCAAAAGTTGACATGCTCGCGCGTAAACGCAGGGACCAATTCTTCGGCGCGCCCAATTAATTCTGTAATAGGGGCGGTTCGAGGAACGAATTTAGCCTTCTTCGGAGCATGCCCAAGTGCATAAAGAATATTATTCCAGTCGGAACCGTCTGCCACAAGCGCCGGCGACACATGCGAAATTGATGCTCTTATCAACATTTCCATGAGGAAAGTTGACCAAAGCCCATACTGCCAATCGGTAGAATTAGCCTGCATAGCCTCCGAATACAAGTCAGACTTGGCTAAGTAGGAGCTCTTTGACCACTCGTGATCGACCCTAACTGCCATCTATCCTCCCTCACTCCAAGTAGACCCTTTTCAGCACTCTTCCACGAGAACTCGACGACACTTCCGACCTGCCGTGCAGGGTTCGCCAATTGTCCACCACCAGTACTTGGCCAGGCTCATCTAGGGCAACGCTACTAATACTCACATCCCGAATACGATCGTTAATCATTCGCACAGCACGGACTGCTATCGAATTTACGGGCTGAAGGAATAGTGTATCCCAACGAAATATGTCACCATCCACCATTCTTAGTGGAACCTGACGACCATCAAGCGGCCTCCGAGATCGCAAAATTGCCTTCTTAAAGAAGTCCCGTTCCTGCGGGTCAATCAGACTATCTCTGTGCACTATATTTGTCTTCACGTCACGGGATCCCACGATACAAATAAGCGCAAAGTAGCGCGGAGGGATGCTCCAGTGAGCCATATCGGTATGAAATGGAAATACCCCTAATCCGAAATTATGGCTATAGCTGGGCCCCATACCCACACCAACCCTTGGCACGAGCTCTTGAATTGGCTCAACGCCATAAATTTGGTCAATATTTCCTAAAGTCTGCTCGACTTCAGTTAATTCGAAGTTCTTAGAAATTTTGGTCTTCGCAAATCCGACATCTTGAAGCTGTCGTTGTCATGAACTCATTCTAAGACTCCAGAATTCTGAGAACTCAACGGCTCATCCATAGAATATGAATTGGCCCGATGCGAACAGCCACAGTGGCTGCCTCACTTGAATCTCGGATGTCAACGAGCGTTCACCCTTTTTCTTCTGCCCTAATATTCCAATCACGCCTTTCCTTGGATTCTCCACAGGTTGTGCATACGAACTCACCCGTATTTGACCCCAAGTGATACTCCTGCTCAACTCGAGGGTGATTGCAGGGCTTATTCCCCCAACTTTTCCGAAGCTTTTCCGCCTCTCGCATTTGCATAGCAATCCGTTGTGTATGCCTGAGAAATTAGGTGTTGATCGTTTTGATCTTACGACCACAGAAGATCTTGGACAAGCTGCCTCGAATTGACCCCGAGTGCCGGGAAGCCGCTTGGGATGCAAATGGCAATGAATGGCGCAAAGCACCTCATCAGCGCTCGCGGCGAACAAAAAAGGGCGCCTCTCGGCGCCCTCGTTCTTTCAACTCATTCCCACTCAATGGTCGCCGGCGGCTTCCCCGAGATGTCATAAACAACCCTCGACACTCCCCGCAACTCATTGATGATCCGGTTGCTCACCGTCCCCAGGAACTCATACGGCAGATGTGCCCAGTGCGCCGTCATGAAGTCAATCGTCTCCACCGCACGCAGCGCAATCACCCACTCATAAGCACGCGCGTCGCCCACCACGCCCACCGACTTCACCGGCAGGAACACGGCAAACGCCTGGCTGGTCTTGTCGTACAGGTCGGCCTTGCGCAGCTCATCAATGAAGATGGCATCGGCCTTGGCCAGCAGCTCGGCGTATTCGCGCTTCACTTCGCCCAGGATACGCACGCCCAGGCCCGGGCCCGGGAACGGATGGCGGTAGACCATGGTGCGCGGCAGGCCCAGCTCAACGCCGAGGCGGCGCACTTCGTCCTTGAACAGCTCGCGCAGCGGCTCCACCAGGCCCAGCTTCATGTGCTCCGGCAGGCCGCCCACGTTGTGGTGGCTCTTGATCACGTGCGCCTTGCCGGTCTTGCTGCCAGCCGACTCGATCACGTCCGGGTAGATGGTGCCCTGCGCCAGCCACTTGGCGTTGCTCAGCTTGTTCGACTCTTCGTCGAAGATCTCAACGAACAGGTTGCCGATGATCTTGCGCTTGGCTTCCGGGTCGCTCACGCCTTCCAGCGCGGCGAAGTAACGATCGGCGGCATTCACGCGTACGACCTTTACGCCCATGTGCTCGGCGAACATCGCCATCACCTGGTCGCCTTCCTGCCAGCGCAGCAGGCCGGTATCCACGAACACGCAGGTCAGCTTCTCGCCGATGGCCTTGTGCAGCAGCGCGGCCACCACGGACGAATCGACGCCGCCGGACAGGCCCAGGATCACTTCGTCATCGCCCACCTGTTCGCGCACGCGGGCGATCTGGTCGTCGATGATGTTGGCGGCGGTCCACAGGGTCTGGCAGCCGCACACGTCCACCACGAAGCGGCGCAGCAGCGCCTGGCCCTGCAGGGTGTGGGTCACTTCCGGGTGGAACTGCACGCCGTACCAGCGCTTTTCTTCGTTGGCCATGGCGGCCACCGGAATGCGGTCGGTGGTGGCGGTGATGGTGAAGCCCGGCGGTGCAACGGAGACGTGGTCGCCGTGGCTCATCCAGACATTCAGCTTCGGCTCGCCGCCGTGGTCGCTCAGGCCCTTGAACAGCGCATCCGGGTTGATCACATTCACTTCGGCGTGGCCGAATTCGCGCTGATCCGCGGCTTCGGTGGCACCGCCCAGCTGCGCGGCCAGGGTCTGCATGCCGTAGCAGATGCCGAAGATCGGCAGGCCGCTGTCGAACACTTCCTGCGGCGCGGCCGGGGCGCCCGGCAGCGTGGTCGATTCCGGGCCACCGGACAGGATGATGCCCTTGGCGCCGAACGCAGCGATGTCGGCCGGATTGTGGTCCCACGCCCAGATTTCGCAGTAGACGCCCAGCTCGCGGATGCGGCGGGCGATCAGCTGCGTGTACTGCGCGCCGAAATCGAGGATGAGGATCTTGTCGTTATGGATGTTGGTCATGGTGCCGTTCCAGTGGTGTTTTTCGCAGTGCCCGGCGCTTCAAGGCTCTGCGTCAGCGTGGCGATGAACGCCTCGCGTTGTTGAATATGTGAGGGGTCTTCCTCGTCCCAGCGCAGCATCAGCAGGCCCTGTGGCGCCTGCCGGTTGTTGGGGTCAGCGCGCGGCAGATCCGCGACTTCCTGCACTTCGGTGCCAGGCACGAAACGCCGTTGCAGGGCGCGCATGGGGTAGCCGGGTTGTTCGGGGTCGCCCCATGCGACGAAGCGCACGTTCATCCGGCTCGGCTCCAGCGGCCCCAGCTCTGCGATCACCCTGGGATCTTCAAAGAGGTGGTCCAGTCCGGTAACGCACTGCAGGATCACCTGCAGCGGGCGCACACCCGTGCCCTTCAGCAGCCAGCGCTGCTCGCCGGCAGCCTCCATGTGCCAGCCTTCCGGCAGGGAGAATGAATTCTGGCACTTCTGCACGTCCTGCAATTGCGAAACCGCCGCGCCCGGAGACCCGGAGCGCGGCGGCGGTTCGGACACCGAACAGCCTGCCATCAGCAGGCTGCCCGTAATCGCAAGAGCAGTTCGCAAGCGCATCAGGCGCGGTAGTTCGGCGGCTCTTTGGTGATGGTCACGTCGTGGACGTGGCTCTCACGCTGGCCGGCGCCGCTGATCTTCACGAACTTGGGCTTGCTGCGCATGTCTTCGATGGTGGCGCAGCCCACGTAGCCCATGGTGGCGCGCAGGCCGCCCATCAGCTGGTGGATGATGCCGCCCACCGGGCCGCGGTACGGCACGCGGCCTTCGATGCCTTCCGGCACCAGCTTGTCGGCGGTGGCGGCGTCCTGGAAGTAGCGGTCCTTCGACCCCTTCTCCATGGCAGCCAGCGAACCCATGCCGCGGTAGCTCTTGTACGAACGGCCCTGGTACAGCTCGGTCTCGCCCGGCGATTCCTCGGTACCGGCCAGCAGGCCACCGACCATGATGGTCGAGGCACCGGCGGCCAGCGCCTTGCCGATGTCGCCCGAATAGCGGATGCCACCGTCGGCGATCAGCGGGATGCGGTCCTGCAGCGCTTCGGCCACCAGATCAATGGCGGTCACCTGCGGCACGCCGACGCCGGCGACGACGCGGGTGGTGCAGATCGAGCCCGGGCCGATGCCGACCTTCACTGCGTCCGCGCCGCTGTCCAGCAGCGCCAGTGCGGCTTCGCCGGTGCAGATGTTGCCACCGATGACCTGCACCTGCGGGAAGTTCTTCTTGACCCAGCTGACGCGGTCCAGCACGCCCTGCGAGTGGCCGTGCGCGGTATCGACCACGATCACGTCCACGCCGGCGGCGACCAGCGCTTCCACGCGGCGATCGGTATCGCCACCCACGCCGACGGCAGCGCCGACCAGCAGGCGGGTCGACAGATCCTTGGCAGCGTTGGGGAAGTCGGTGTTCTTCTGGATGTCCTTGACGGTGATCAGGCCACGCAGTTCGAACGAATCATTGACCACCAGCACCTTTTCGATGCGGTTGCGGTGCAGCAGCTGCAGCACTTCATCCGACGCGGCGCCTTCCTTGACCGTGATCAGGCGATCCTTCTTGGTCATGATGTGGCGGACCGGATCGTCCAGCTCGGTTTCGAAGCGCATGTCGCGGTGGGTCACGATGCCGGCCAGCAGGCCGTCGCTGCCCACCACCGGCACGCCGGAGATGTTGTGCGCCTGTGTCAGGGCCAGCACGTCGCGGATGGTGGTTTCCGGGCCGACGGTGATCGGGTCGCGGATGACACCGGCCTCGAACTTCTTGACCTTGGCCACTTCCGCGGCCTGCTGTTCCAGGCTGAGATTCTTGTGGATGATGCCCATGCCGCCGAGCTGTGCCATGGCGATGGCCAGGCGGGCTTCGGTGACGGTATCCATGGCTGCGGACAGGATCGGAAGCTTCAGCTTCAGGTCGCGAGTCAACCGCGTTTCGAGGTTGACGTCCTTGGGCAGGATGGTCGAGTGGGCGGGGACGAGCGAGACGTCGTCGTAAGTGAGTGCTTCAGCCTGGATGCGCAGCATCGGCATACCCGAGATGTGGGGAAGCGCGACATTTTACCCCTTTTTCGCGCCCTGTGGCAGGGGGTAGATGCGACGCAGTGTCGCGCGGGCGGCGATTGGTTCAGGGGGCCATCCGGGCCGGCGGCATACTGCCTTTGGTAGGTGCCAACCTTGGTTGGCACCTACCAGGAGCGAGTCATCGGCCTGCCTTTGGTGGGTGCGGACCGTTGGTCCGCACTACCCTTCAGACACCTGTGCTCCTGCATTGTGCCGACCAACGGTCGGCATCCACCTTAAGAGGATCACTCAGGCCAGCACTGGAGCGCCTTTGGTAGGTGCCAACCTTGGTTGGCACAAACAGCCAGAGGCCCTCACCCCACCTTGGGGTCCAGGTGCCGGACGGATCGTGCCAACCAAGGTTGGCACCTACCAGGAGCAGGGCATCACCCTGCCCCGGCATTGTGCCGACCAACGGTCCGCACCCACCAACAGCAGTTCTCCCCAATCGCAGGTCAGCTCAGCGCTTCCGCCGCTTCCAGGGTGTTCTGCATCAACGTGGCCACGGTCATCGGGCCGACACCACCCGGCACCGGGGTGATCCAGCTGGCCCGCTGGGCAGCGGCCTCAAACCCGACATCGCCCACCAGCCGGCCGTCGTCCAACCGATTGATACCCACGTCGATCACCACAGCGCCCGGCTTCACCCACTCGCCCGGCACGATGCCCGGGCGGCCCACCGCCACCACCAGGATGTCGGCGTTGCGCACGGCCTGTTCCAGCACGTCCTTCGGGGTGAACTTGTGGCAGCTGGTCACAGTGCAGCCGGCAATCAGCAGCTCCAGGCCCATCGGGCGGCCGACGTGGTTGCTGACGCCCACGATGGTGGCGTTGCGGCCACGCACCGGCTGGTCGGTGTGGCCCAGCAGCGTGGTGATGCCGCGCGGGGTGCACGGGCGCAGGCCGAACTCGCGCAGGGCCAGGTGACCGACGTTTTCCGGGTGGAAGCCGTCCACGTCCTTGCGCGGGTCGATGCGCTGGATCAGCCGGCGCGCGTCGGGGATGCCCGGCAGCGGCAGCTGGATCAGGATGCCGTTGATCTTCGGATCGGCGTTGAGCTGGTCGATCAGGTCGAGCAGCTCGGCCTCGGTGGTACCGGCCGGCAGATCGTAGTCGTGCGCCTCGATGCCGACCTTCTCGGCGGCACGACGCTTGTTGCGCACGTACACCGTCGAGGCCGGGTCGCCACCGACCAGCACCACAGCCAGGCCCGGACGGCTGCCGCCAGCGGCGACGCGGGCGTCGACGCGCACCTTCAGGCTGTCGAGCAGGTCCTCGGCGATGCGGCGGCCATCAAGGATGCGGGCAGGATGCTGGGAGGCGGAATCGGTCATCGGGAGCGGGCGTGGGGCGGCGGGGACGCTATTGTCCCTGATTCAGGCCCCCTCGCCCACCGCCGCGCGCCGGTAGTGCCGGCCGCTGGCCGGCAACCCCACGACGTCGGAACGTTTCCGTATCTGCCGGCCAGCGGCCGGCACTACCAACCGCCGGCTTCGGCAATTCCCGACCCGGGTAGTGCCGGCCGCTGGCCGGCAACCTCATGACGTCGGAACGATTCCGTATCTGCCGGCCAGCGGCCGGCACTACCAACCACCGGCTTCGGCAATTCCTCACACGGTAGTGCCGGCCGCTGGCCGGCAACCTCATGACGTCGGAACGATTCCGTATCTGCCGGCCAGCGGCCGGCACTACCAACCACCGGCTCCGGCAATTCCCCACACGGTAGTGCCGGCCGCTGGCCGGCAACCCCATGACGTCGGAACGTTTCCGTATCTGCCGGCCAGCGGCCGGCACTACCAACCGCCGGCTTCGGCAATTCCCGACCCGGGTAGTGCCGGCC